>CAIXSE010000316.1 GCA_903921965.1 uncultured Thermoleophilia bacterium
CACCGACGTGTGCCTCTGCGAGTACACCGACCACGGCCACTGCGGCGTGATCCAGGAGGGCGAGGTCCTCAACGACGTCACGCTCGAGCTGCTGGCCAAGATGGCCATCACGCACGCCGAGAACGGCGCCGACATCGTCGCCCCCAGCGACATGATGGACGGGCGCGTGGCCGCCATCCGCAACGCGCTCGACGACGAGGGCCTGCCCGACACCATCATCATGGCGTACTCCAGCAAGTTCGCCTCGGCGTTCTACGGGCCGTTCCGCGAGGCCGCCGAGTCCGCCCCCGCCTTCGGCGACCGCAAGACGTACCAGATGGACCCGGCCAACCTCGAGGAGGCCGTGCGCGAGTCGCTCCTCGACATCGAGGAGGGCGCCGACATCATCATGGTCAAGCCGGCGCTGCCGTTCCTCGACGTCATCCACGCCGTGAAGCAGGAGACGAAGTTCCCGCTGGCCGCCTACAACGTCAGCGGCGAGTACTCCATGATCAAGGCTGCGGCCGCCAACGGCTGGCTCGACGAAGAGCGCGCCGTCCTCGAGGCCGTCACCGGCATCAAGCGCGCCGGCGCCGACCTCATCATCACGTACCACGCCAAGGACATCGCCCGCTGGCTGCAGCAGGGCTGATCCGGCCGGCCCTGGTGCGCCAATGAGCCCTTGGGCGCCAGACTGCGCCGCCTGCCGCCGCGACCACGGCTGCGTGGGCGGCGACGACGGCTGCGACGTGTCGCGCGCCCCCGGTGGCCGCGCGGCGCTGGCCGGGTACGACGACCCGAAGACGCGGCGCTTCGCCCGGGAGGCGGCGCGCGTCGAGGCCGAGGGCTACCGGCGCTGGGACCGCGCGCGCGAAACCGTCGAGTTCGCGCGCCGCATGGGCTACCGGAAGCTCGGCCTGGCGTACTGCATCTCCCTGGCGCCGGAGGCCGAGGCGTACGCCCGGCGCCTCGAGGCCGAGGGCTTCGAGGTGGTCACGGTGCTCTGCAAGACCGGCGCCGTGACCAAAGAGGACGGGCTCGGCCTGGCGGATGGGGAGAAGGTCTCTCCCGGCACGGTCGAGACCATGTGCAACCCCATCGCGCAGGCGCGCCTGCTGGCCGAGGCCGGCGTGGAGCTCAACATCGTCGCCGGCCTCTGCGTCGGCCACGACGCCCTGTTCATCGCCAGCGCCGCCGGGCCGGTCACGGTCCTGGTGGCCAAGGACCGCGTCCACGACCACCAGCCGGTCGCCGGCATGCGGCAGGACCCGTAGACGACCGCGGCGCGTTGCACCAGCGGCGCCGCCCTGGCACACTAGGAGCAGGTTTGGACCCTTCCGACACTCAAAACCAGCACGGCCACCCCGGCGGCCACCCGGCCGGCCACCCCGGCGGCATGCCGCCGCACGACCCCGCCGACGGCCCCGCGCCGCCGCGCGTCATCGCCTGGGAGGTCACGCGCAGCTGCAACCTCGCCTGTGTCCACTGCCGCGCCTCGGCCATCCACGGCCCGTACCCCGGCGAGCTGAGCACCGAGGAGTGCTTCACCCTCATCGACCAGATCGCCTCGTTCGCGCGGCCCATCCTCATCCTCACCGGCGGCGACCCGCTGATGCGCTCCGACATCTTCGAGATCGCGGAGTACGCCATCGGCAAGGGCCTGCACACCGTGATGTCGCCCAACGGCACGCTGGTCACGCCCGAGGTCGCACGCCGCATGAAGGACATCGGCATCCGCCGCGTGAGCGTCTCCATCGACTTCCCGACGGCGCAGGAGCACGACGAGTTCCGCGGGGTCCCCGGCGCGTTCGACGGCGCCGTGCAGGGCATCCGCAACTGCCTCGACGCAGGTGTGGAGGTGCAGGTCAACAGCACCATCACCAAGCTGAACGCGCACTACCTGCCGGACCTCCTCAAGCTGGCGACCGACCTCGGCGCCGTCTCGTTCCACCCGTTCATGCTGGTGCCCACCGGGCGCGGCAAGGAGCTGGAAGCGCAGGAGCTGCCGCCGGACGAGTACGAACGCGCCCTGGAGTGGATGTACGACGCCCAGCAGGAGAGCGACCTGTTCATGAAGCCGACGGACGTGCCGCACTACTGGCGCGTCATGCGGCAGCGCGCCAAGGCGCAGGGGCGCAAGCTCGAGGTGCACCCGCACAGCCACGGCGGCATGAACACGCTGAGCCGCGGCTGCCTCGCCGGCATCGGCTTCTGCTTCATCAGCCACGTGGGTGAGGTGCAGGGCTGCGGCTACTTCGACAAGGTCGCCGGCGACGTGCGCAAGAACACGTTCCCCGAGGTCTGGCGCGACTCGCCGCTGTTCAACGAGCTCCGCGACTTCGACGGGCTCAAGGGCAAGTGCGGCGTGTGCGAGTTCAAGAGGGTCTGCGGCGGCTGCCGCGCGCGGGCCTACGAGGCCACCGGCGACTACATGGCCGAGGAGCCCTACTGCGCCTACGTGCCCAAGGGCTGGTGCGC
>CAIXSE010000317.1 GCA_903921965.1 uncultured Thermoleophilia bacterium
CATCGTGTCGCTGCTGCGGCCCGGCGGCTCGGGCGTCACCTGCGTCGGCGACGACGCCCAGGCCATCTACGGGTTCCGGGCCGCCACCGTGCGCAACATCCTCGACTTCGAGCAGCGCTTCCCCGGCGCCGAGGTGCGCACGCTCACGCGCAACTACCGCTCTACGGCGCCGATCGTCGCGGCCACCAACGCCGTCATCGCGGAGGCCGCCGAGCGCCGCGACAAGGAGCTGTGGACCGAGCGCCGCGACGGCGGGCGTCCGGTGCTCGCGGCGTGCCGCGACGAGGACGAGCAGACGCGGTACCTCTGCGAGCGCATCCTCGCGCACCGCGAGCAGGGCACCGGGCTCAAGAAGCAGGCCGTGCTGTTCCGCGCGCAGCACCACTCGATGGGGCTCGAGATGGAGCTCTCGCGCCGCAACATCCCCTTCCACAAGTACGGCGGGCTGCGCTTCGTCGAGATGGCGCACGTCAAAGACCTGGTCGGCTTCCTGCGCCTGGCCGAGAACCCGCGCGACGGCATGGCCGGGCTGCGCGTGCTCGGCCTGCTGCCGGGCATCGGGCCGAAGACGGCGGCGGCGCTGCTCGAGGCGCTGGGCGCCGCCTGCGGCGACTTCCAGGCGGCGTGGGCGGGCGCCCGCGTGCCCGAGCCCGCCCGGTCGGTGTGGGCGGCCGTGGTCGAGCTCTACGGCACGCTCGCGGCCGCCGGGCCCGGCGACGTGCCGGCCCAGGTGCACGCCGTGCGCAGCGTGTACGGGCCGCTGCTCGAGCGCCGCTACGACAACGCCCAGGCGCGCCTGCGCGACCTCGAGCAGATCGAGGCCCTCGCGGCCCGCTCGCGCACGCGCTCCGAGTTCCTCGCGGAGCTCGTGCTCGACCCGCCGGCGTACACGCAGGAGCTCGCCGGTCCGCCGCTGCTCGACGAGGACTACCTCGTCCTCAGCACGATGCACTCCGCCAAGGGCCTCGAGTTCGACGTCGTCTACGTGATGCACGCGGCCGACGGCAACATCCCGTCCGACATGGCGACCGGCAGCGTCGAGGAGGTCGAGGAGGAGCGCAGGCTGTTCTACGTCGCCTGCACGCGCGCCCGCGAGCAGCTGTACGTGACGCACCCGCTGCGCTACTACACGCAGCCGTGGGCGAAGGCCGACACCCACGGGTACGCGCAGCGCTCACGGTTCCTGACGCCGGCGGTGCTCGAGCACTTCGCGCAGGTGCAGGCGGGGCCCGGCCCGGCCGAGGGCGACGAGCGCCCGCTCGCCCGGGTCACGACCGCCTCGATCCGCGCCGGTGTGCGCTCCCTGTGGGAGGCGCCGGCCGGCGCGTGAGGCGCGACGTCCCGGCGGGCTCCTGAGGCGCAGCGGCGGCGGCCGGTCCGCCTGCGGCGACCGGCCCCGACCGCGCCGCGCCGTCAGGCAGTCAGCTGCAGGAAGTGGTGGTCGAGCCGGCAGACCTGCTCGAACCCGAGCCGCCGGTACACAGGGAAGCCGCTCTCCGACGACTGCAGCACGCCCACGCGGTATCCCCGCTCGCGGGCCTCGAGGAGCGGCGTCAGCGTCAGTGCGGCGCCCAGGCCCATGCCCCGGCGCTCCTCAGTGACGGCGACGTTGTACACGCCGGCCGCGCCGCCGGCGTACAGCACCTGCGACGTCCCGACGGGCACGCCGTCCAGCGTCGCGATGTAACAGACACTGTCGGGCGGCACGCAGACCGAGAGCTCCCACTCGTACACCGCCCACGAGTCCTCCGGGGGGAACCCGAACACCGAGGTGAGCAGCTCGATGAACACCCGCATCTCCGCGGCGCCGGCCACCGGGTGGATCTCGGCGCCGGGCGCAAGCGTGAGGCCGTCCGGCAGCGCGGCCAGGTCGACCGCCATGCCCGGCGGCCCCTCGGCGGGCGAGAACCCCCTGCTCTCGAGCAGGGCCGTCCAGGCTCCCGGATCCACGCCGTCGGCGAGCCACCAGCAGACCGCGCCGGCGTCTTTGCGGCGGAAGTACGCGAGCGTCTCGTCGACGTCGCCGGCGTCGGCGGGCAGGGCGTCTCGGGAGCTGAGCGCCCCGTGGAACAGCGGCAGCGGGTGAGGCAGGTACCACCGGGCGAACCCGCTCCGGCGCGCGAACTCCATGACGGGCGCGGCCTCTCCGCACCGGAAGAACGCGAACAGGTTGGCGCGGACCGCGGCCGCCAGCGCGGGCGGCGAGAGGTCGGTGAGGATGCTGGACATGGGACCTCCACAGGCGTGCGTCGTTCGGCGGGCCGGCGGGCGGCCGCCGCTCCGTGCGGTCGCCTGTCTACAGAGTCGGCAGACCGATGCCGGCTCTGAACCCGAGGGCACGCGGGACGCGCCGGGCGCGGCGGCGGCGCGTGTGCCTGCCCGAAACGCGCACGGCGGCCCCGATGGCTTCAGTCGGCGACCGCCGGAGCCGAAGCAAGAGAGGCGGGGACGGCGCGGCGGGTGGCCGCCGGCGCCTGCCCGGCACGCGGCCACAGTCGGAGGGAGGAACCGCCATGCAGCAGCGCATCCCAGGACACGCCGGACGGGCACGCGCCCTCCTCGCGATTCTCTTGCCCCTCCTGCTCGTCGCCGTACTGGCGGCGGCCTTCGCCGGGCCCGCCGCCGCGACCACCACCGACTACGCGTCCACCATCAAGGACGGCCGCGCGGCCGCACAGGCCGCGTTGCAGCAGAGCGGCGCGGACTCGCTCTCACTCGCGCTCGTGAGCGGCGACCGCGTCGTCTGGCAGGAAGCGTTCGGGTACGCCGACAAGGCGACCTCCACGCCGCCCTCCGCCGACACGATGTACGGCATCGGCTCGGTGAGCAAGATGCTGGCCACGGTCGCCGCCATGCAACTCGTCGACGCGGGCAAGGTCGACCTCGACGCCCCGTTCACGCGCTACGTCCCGTCGTTCGCCATGGCGTCTCCCGC
>CAIXSE010000318.1 GCA_903921965.1 uncultured Thermoleophilia bacterium
CCATGTTGCTCAGTGTGAGCCGGCCGGGCATGGGCAGGGCGTCGATGCCCGGCCCCCCGAACTCGAGCGCCTTGTACGTGGCGCCGTCGGCGCCGAGCAGCCCGATGAGCGTCAGCATGACGGCTTTGGCCTCGACGCCGTCGGCGTGGGCGCCCTGGACCTCGATGCGGAACGTCTCGGGCACGCGCAGCCACGTCTTGCCGGTGGCCATGCCGACGGCCACGTCGGTGCTGCCCATGCCGGTGGCGAAGGCGCCGAGGGCGCCGGCCATGCAGGTGTGCGAGTCGGCGCCGATGACGAGGTTCCACGGCTTGGCGTACTTCTCGGCGACGTTCTGGTGGCACACGCCCATCTCGACATCGCTGAGCGTGGCGCCCGACGAGGCGCAGAAGGCGCGGATGGTCTTCTGCGCGTTGGCGAGCTCGCTGCGCGGCGCCGGCGCCGCGTGGTCGATGAAGAACACGCAGGTCGGCGCCTTGACCGTGGCGGCGCCGAGCTCTTCGATCTGCTGGATGGCCAGCGGCCCGGTGCCGTCCTGGGCGATGGCCACGTCGACGTCGGCCACCACGATCTGGCCGGGGACGACGGCCTCCAGGCCGGCCGCGGCCGCGAGCAGCTTCTCGGCGAGCGTGAGCGCCGTCATGAAGCCGCCGTCCCGGCCGGCTCGGCCTGCGGGGCGCCGTCGGCGCTGGCGGCCTGCGCGGCGCCGTTGCCCATAGGCACGGCATCGCCGAGCCGCGCCAGGTAGTCCTGGTAGATGTACATGAGCTCCTTGTCGAACAGGGCCCGCTTGAGCTCGACGGCCGTCTGGCGCACCAGAGCAAGGATGCCCTCGCAGTCGGCCTGCGTGAGCTCGAGGCCGAACTCCTGGAACTTACGGTAGATGGTGCGCGTGCCGGAGTGCTTGCCGACGACGATCTGGCGCTCGAGGCCGACGTCTTCGGGGGCGAAGGCCTCGTAGTTCAGCGGGTTCTTGATGACGCCGTCGGCGTGGATGCCGCTCTCGTGGGCGAACACGTTGGTCCCCACGATGCTCTTCCACGCCGGGATCGTGCGCGCCGAAGCCGCGGCCACGTACTCGCTGAGCTCGCGGAAGCGGCTCGTGTGCAGGCCCACGTCGACCTTGCCGAGGTACTTGAGCGCCATGACGACCTCCTCGAGGGCGGCGTTGCCGGCGCGCTCCCCGAGGCCGTTGACGGTGGTGTTGACGTAGGTGGCGCCGGCCTTGATGCCGGCCAGGGCGTTGGCCGTCGCCATGCCGAAGTCGTCGTGCGTGTGCATCTCGATGTCGAGGCCACCCTCGCGCTTGAGGAACGTGATGACGTTGTAGGTGTCGAACGGGTCGAGGATGCCGAGGGTGTCGCAGAAGCGCAGCCGGTCGGCGCCCTCCTCCCTGGCCGCCTGGGCGAAGCGCAACAGGAACTCGAGGTCGGCGCGCGAGGCGTCTTCGGCGTTGACCGAGACGTAGAGGTTCTGGTCTTTGGCGAAGGCCACGCACTCGCGGATCTGGTCGAGCACCCACTGGCGGCTCTTCTGCAGCTTGTGCTCGATGTGGATGTCGCTGGCCGACATCGAGATGGCCACGGCGTCGACGCCGCAGTCGAGCGAGTGGCGCAGGTCGTCGAGGACGGCACGGTTCCACGCGAGGATGGAGCTGTCGAGGCCGAGGTTCGCGATCTGCTTGATCGTGGTCTTCTCGTCGCCGCCCATGGCCGGGATGCCGACCTCGATCTGGTGGACGCCCACCTCGTCGAGCAGCTTGGCGATGCGGACCTTCTCGTGGTTCGAGAAGACGACGCCGGCCGTCTGCTCGCCGTCGCGGAGCGTGGTGTCGTCGATGCGCACGGCCGGCTCCGCCGGACGCGGGCGGCCGATGACGAAACTGGAGAGGTCGCTGGTCATACTCACCTACCAATCAGCGCCGCGGCCCGCCCGCCCGGGGGACGGCGCGACCACCGGTGGGGGCGCGGAGTTGGACCCGGAAGCGCGACGGCCGCAGGCGCACGCGCGGCTTGACGTCAGCGGCATTGTCCCACAGCGCCGGGACGCCGGGCAACAACCGGCCGAGGGGCGGGACGGCGCCCGCCGGGGCTTGACACGGGGGCAGGGCCCGTGAAGACGGCGGCCCGCCGGCCGCGGACGCGCGGGCTCAGGCGTCCAGAGCGCGCCGCAGCAGCTCGTTGACGAGCTGCGGGTTGGCGCGCCCGCCGGTCGCCTTCATCACCTGGCCGACGAGGTAGCCGAGCACCTGCTGCTTGCCGCCGCGGTACTGCTCGACCTGTGCCGGGCTGTCGGCGACCACCTGCGCCACGGCGGCCTCGAGCGCGGCCGTGTCGCTGATCTGCCCGAGCCCGCGCTGCGCGACCACGTCGCCGGGCTCGGCCCGCTCCGCGACCATCACGGCGAAGACCTCTTTCGCGCCGCTCGTGGAGACGGTGCCGTCGCCGACGAGCTTGACGAGCTTCGCGAGGCGCTCGGCGGTGACGTGGCCGTGGCCGGCCTCGAGGCCGGCGGCGTTGAGGTGGGCGAGGTACTCGCCCATCACCCAGTTGGCCGCCGGCTTGGCCTCGGCCCCCAGCCCCACGACCGCCTCGTAGAACTCCGCGAGGCCGCGCGAGCTGCCGAGCACGAGCGCGTCGGCGCGCGACAGGCCGTACTGGCCGGCGAAGCGTTCCACGCGCGTCGCCGGCAGCTCCGGCTGCGTCGCGCGCAGCTCGTCCACCCACGCCTCCTCGACCAGCACCGGCACCAGGTCGGGCTCGGGGAAGTAGCGGTAGTCGTGCGCCTCTTCCTTGCTGCGCAGCGGCGTCGTGGTGCCGGTGTCGGGGTCGAAGTGCAGGGTCTCGAGGTCGACGGTGTCGCCCATCTCGAGGATCTCGATCTGCCGCGGGATCTCGGCGTCGAGCGCCTGCTGCAGGTAGCGGAAGCTGTTCATGTTCTTGAGCTCGGTACGCGTGCCCAGCTCCGTGGCGCCGGCGGGACGCACGCTCACGTTGGCGTCCCAGCGGACCTGGCCCTCCTCCATGTTGCACTCGCTCACGCCGAGCTCGACGACGAGGTTGCGGAGTTGCTGGAGGAACTCGCGCGCCGCCTCGGGCGACGGGATGTCGGGCTCGGTGACGATCTCGATGAGCGGGGTGCCGCCGCGGTTGAAGTCGACCATGGAGTAGTCGGACCCGGCGATGCGCCCGGTCTCGCCGCCGGAGTGGACGAGCTTGGCGGCGTCCTCCTCCATGTGCACGCGGTTGATGCGGCAGCGCAGCTGCTCGCCGCCCGCCCAGTACTCGAACCAGCCGTCGGTGGCCAGCGGCTCGTCGTACTGGCTGATCTGGTACGCCTTCGGCAGGTCGGGATAGAAGTAGTTCTTGCGGTGGAAGATGCTGCGCGGCTGCACGGTGCAATTGAGCGCCAGGGCGATGCGCGCGGCGTACTCGATGGCGCGCTGGTTCACGACCGGCAGCGCGCCGGGGTGCGCCAGGCACACGGGACAGGTGTGCACGTTGGGCTCGTCGCCCTTGGTGACCTCGCAGCCGCAGAACATCTTGGTGCGCGTGTCGAGCTCGACGTGCATCTCGAGCCCGATGACGGGTTCCCAGGCCGAAGGCGTCATGACTGCGCGTCCTCGGGGTGGTAGGTGATGGCACCCTCCGGGCACCAGCCCTGCGGGGCGGGCGACGCCGAATCGCGGAACGCCGGGACCGCGTCGAAGCCGATCGCCGCCTCCAGGGCGTGCGCGGCCTCGAGGATGCGGTTCTCGCTGAAGGCCGGCCCGATGAGCTGGAAGCCGGCGGGCAGGCCGTCGCTCAGCCCGCAGGGGATGCTGATGGCGGGCAGGCCGGCGAGGTTGGTCGGGATCGTGCAGATGTCGCTCATGTACATGGCCAGCGGGTCGCCGGCGCGGGCGCCGATCTTGAACGCCACGGTCGGCGAGGTGGGCGAGGCGATGAGGTCGACCGCCCCGAAGGCGCGAGCGAAGTCGTCGCGCACGAGCGTGCGCACTCGCTGCGCGCGGCCGTAGTACGCGTCGTAGTAGCCGGCCGAGAGCGCGTAGGTGCCGATCATGATGCGGCGCTTGACCTCGGGCCCGAAGCCCTCACCGCGCGTGCGCTCGTACATGTCGAGCAGGTCGGCGGGGTCGGCGCAGCGGTAGCCGTAGCGGACCCCGTCGAAGCGCGCGAGGTTCGCGCTGGCCTCGGCCGGCGCGATGATGTAGTACGCCGGCAGCGCGTACTCGGTGTGCGGCAGGCTGACCTCGACGCACGTGCCGCCGAGCTGCTCGACGAGCGCGACCGTCTCGTCGAATCGGGCGCGCACACCCGGCTCGATGCCGGCCGCCAGGTACTCCTGCGGGATGCCGACGCGGACGCCGTCGAGGCGCTCCGCGGACGGCAGGACGACGGGCTCGGGCAGCGCCACGCTGGTGGCGTCGTTGCGGTCGTGGCCCACGATGTGCTGCAGCAGCAGGGCGCAGTCGTACACCGAGCGCGTGAGCGGGCCGATCTGGTCGAGCGAGCTGGCGAAGGCGACGAGGCCGTAGCGGCTCACGGCGCCGTACGTGGGCTTCATGCCCACGACTCCGCACAGGGCGGCCGGCTGGCGGATGGAGCCGCCCGTGTCGCTGCCGAGGGCCCAGAGCGCCTCCCCGGCGGCGACGGCGGCGGCGGAGCCGCCGCTGGAGCCGCCCGGCACGGTGCCGAGGTCCCACGGGTTGTGCGTGGGGTGGAAGGCCGAGTTCTCGGTGCTGGAGCCCATGGCGAACTCGTCCATGTTGGTCTTGCCGAGCATCACCACGTGGTCGTCCCACACCTGCCGCACCGCCGTCGCGGTGTACACCGGCATGTAGTTGTGCAGGATCTTCGAGGCGCACGTGGTGGTGACGCCCTCGGTGACCATGTTGTCCTTGATGGCGATGGGCAGGCCGGCCAGCGG
>CAIXSE010000319.1 GCA_903921965.1 uncultured Thermoleophilia bacterium
CACGCTGCTGCGCGAGCGCCTCGGCCTCACCGGCGTCAAGGTCGCCTGCGACCAGGGCGCCTGCGGCGCCTGCACCGTCATCCTCGACGGGCGGCCGGTGCTCTCGTGCACGACGCTCGCCGCCGAGGCCGACGGCTGCTCGGTGCTCACCGTCGAGGGCCTCGCCGAGGACGACCCGCTGATCGTCGCCTTCGCGACGCAGGCGCAGCCCGGCCACGGGACGGCGCTGCAGTGCGGCTTCTGCACGCCCGGCATGGTGATGACCGCCAAGGCGCTGCTCCTGCGCACCCCGCAGCCGACCCGCGAGCAGGTGGTGGACGGCATGGCCGGCAACATCTGCCGCTGCGGGTGCTACCCGGGGATCGTCGAGGCGGTCGTGCGCGCCGGGGAGCTCGCGGCCGGGCGGGACGCCGGACCGGCCGGAGAGCCGGCTGCGGAGCGTGTGGCGGCGCCCGGCGCCGGCCCCTTCGTCGGTTCGTACTCGCCGCGCGTCGACGCGCTGGAGAAGGTCACCGGGCGCGCCGGCTACCTGGCCGACCTGGTCCTCGGCATGCGCGGCCGGGGCCTGCTGCACGCCAGCTGCCTGCACAGCCCGTACCCCGCGGCTCGCATCGTGAGCCTCGACACGAGCCGCGCCGAGGCCATGCCGGGCGTCGTCGCCGTGCTCACCTGCGACGACGACGAGGTCCGCCGGCTCAAGCCGACGAACGCCAGCTGGACGCCCTTCTACACGGCGTCCTACGAGCGCATGACCTGGCCCGCGTACCGCGACCGCCGGGTGCTGGGCGACACGGCGTACTGGGCCGGGGACGAGGTCGGCGTGGTCGTCGCGGCCGAGAGCAAGGAACAGGCGGACGCGGCGCTCGCGGCCGTCGAGGTCCAGTGGGAAGAGAAGCCGTTCGTGCTCGACCTGTGGGAGGCCATGCAGCCCGGCGCGCCGGTGGTGCACCCCGAGATGAATCCAGAGGGCAACACCTTCCCGCCGCCGCCGCCGCTGACGGGCCCGACCTTCCTCGAGCGCGGCGACCTCGAAGAGGGCTTCGCCGCGTCCGACGTCGAGATCGAGTTCGAGACCTCGTACCACAACCCCGACCACGGCTGCCTCGAGACGCGCGGCTGCGTCGTGCGGTGGGACGGCGACCGCCTGACCTGCTGGACGAACTACTACGCCGCCGACCAGCCCCGCATCTCCCTGGCGGACATGCTGGAGGTCCCGCTGAACCGCGTGCGGGTCATCAACCCGTACATCGGCGGCAGCTTCGGGCGCGGCAACGAGGCCGACCAGCCGTTCCTCGTCTTCACCGCCCTGCTCGCGAAGCGCTGTGGGGGGCGCCCCGTGCTCTACCGCATGGACCGCCGCGAGGACTTCCACGACACGCGCTCGCCCGTGCTCTACAGGGTCCGCGCCGGCGTGCGTGACGACGGCACGATCCTGGCACTGCACACCAGGGCCTACAGCCGGGCCGGCGCCTACGCCGACGACACCATGGGCGCCGCCGACACGGTACCCCGCGAGGTCGCCGAGCTCTCGCTGGCGCCCATCCCCAACCTCCGCATGGAGGCGTACTGCGTCTACACCAACACCGTCCCCGGCGGCGTGAAGCGCGGTATCGGCAACAACGAGCTCAACCTGGCCTGGGGACGCCTGCTCGACGAGATCGGCGAGCGGCTCGGCCTCGACCCCGTGGATGTCGCTCTCAGGAACATGGGCAACCCGTGGAACCCAAGGCCGGACGAGAGCCTGGCGGCGGTGCTGAACGAGGGCGCCGGCAGGATCGGCTGGAGCCGGCGCCGCAAGGCGCCCTCGGGTGCCGCGGACGGGCCGGCGAAGCGGCGCGGCCTCGGCATGTCGGTCCACAACACGTGGCACGCGGCCTGGCAGGAGATCCCTCGCGGCCGCGTGCAGGTCCGTCTGACGATGAACCCGGACGGGTCGGTGGTGCTCGACGCCCCCACCGCCGAGACGGGGACCGGCTCGAGCAGCTGCACGGTGTTCGCCTGCGCCGACGCGCTCGCCTGGCTGGGGGTCGCCGCCGCGGACATCACCTACCTGGCGCACACCGACACCGACCGCGGGCTCAAGGACATGGTGCAGACCGACAGCGCCGTGTCGTACCTGCAGGCCGAGCTGATGCCCAGGGCCGCCGGGGAGCTCAGGGAGAAGGTGGTGGGGCACATCGCGGGCCTTCTGGAGGTGCCGCGGGACGAGGTGGACATCCGCGAGGGCCGTGTCTACTGGCCGGGCGGCCCCGGCGACGGGCGCCCGCTGGCCGAGGTCATGCTGGAGAAGTCGGACCTCGCCGCCTTCGTCGTCGAGGTCGAGGACCTGCCCCCGGCCGAGGTCACGGGGTGCCCCTTCCTCGCCAGCTTCGTCGAGGTCGAGGTCGACACCGAGACCGGCGCCGTGGAGGTGGTCGAGGCCGTGCAGGCGACCGACTGCGGCAAGGTGATGTACCGGGCCGGCGCGGACGGGCAGCTCATCGGCGGCGTGACCATGGCCGCCAGCGAGGCGCTCCTCGAGGAGATCGTCCACGACGCGCGGACCGGGCTGCCCCTCAACTTCAACTGGGTCGACTACCGCATGGCGACGCTGGCCGACGCCCCGCAGGTCGCGCCGGCGGCGCTCGAGGTGTGGCGGGGCGCCGGCAACCACCCGGCGAGCGGTCTCGGCGAGTCGGCGATCACGGCGACGCCGGCCGCCATCGCCAACGCCGTGCGCAACGCCGTCGGCGTGCCGCTGTACGATCTGCCGATCACCCCGGGGAAGGTGCTGCAGGCGCTCGCTGACGGCCGTCGAGGGCCCGGCCCCGCAGGAACGGAGGCTCGGCCGTGAGCGGCGCGCGGATCGACTACCGGGCGCCGGCCGGAGTGGGGGAGGCGGTGGAGCTCCTGCGCGCCGGCAGCGGCAGGGCGCGCCTGCTGGCCGGCGGCACCGACATCTACGGCGTCCTCAAGGCCGGCGTCCACGGCCGCGAGGAGGTGCTGCTCGTCGACCTGAAGAGGATCCCGGGCCTCGACGGCATCGTCGAGGGGGACGGCGAGGTCGTGATCGGCGCGCTCACCCGCCTCGCCGACGTCGCGCGGGACGGACTCGTCGGCGCGCGCCTGCCCCTGCTCGCGGAGGCGGCGCGCGCCGTCGCCTCGCCGCAGCTGCGCGAGATGGCCACGGTCGGCGGCAACCTCTGCCAGGAGACCCGCTGCTGGTACTACCGGGCCCCGGACGACGCGTTCCACTGCCACCGCAAGGGCGGCGAGCTGTGCGCCGCGGCCGTCGGCGACAACCGCTATCACTCGGTCTTCGGCTCGGCGCGGGTCGTCGACCCGCCGTGCGTCGTGGCCTGCCCGAACCACAACGGCATCCCGGTCTACCTCGAGGCCCTGCGGCGGCTGGACCTGGACGAGGCGGCGCGCCTGCTGCTCGCCGAGAACCCGCTGGCCGCCATCACGGGCCGCGTCTGCCCGCACGCCTGCGAGCAGGGCTGCAACCGCTGCGGCCTCGACGAGGCGCTGTCGATCCGCAGCCTGGAGCGCGAGGTCGGCGACCACGTCCTGGACCACCCGGCGGCGTTCCTCGGCGACGCGCCGCCGGCGACCGGCAGGCGCGTGGCCGTGGTCGGCTCCGGACCGGCGGGCCTGACGGCCGCGTACTTCCTCCGCCGCCGCGGCCACGCCGTGACCGTGTACGAGCGCGAGGCCGGGCCGGGCGGGATGCTCGCGCTCGGCATCCCGCCGTTCCGGCTGGCGCCCGAGGTCGTGTCCGGCGTCGTCGGGCTCTTCGAGCAGCTCGGCGTCGAGTTCCGCTGCGGCGTCGACGTCGGCGTCTCGGTCCCGCTCGAGGACCTGCAGGCGACGCACGACGCCGTCGTCGTCGCCTGCGGCGCCTGGGAGTCCCCGCGCATCGGCATCGAGGGCGAGGATGCCACGGTCTCCGGCCTTGACTACCTCCGCAGTGCGGCGCTCGACCTCGGGTGGCGCGAGACGGGCGACGTGCTCGTGGTCGGCGGCGGCAACGTGGCCGTCGACGCCGCCATGACGGCGCTCGCGCGTGGCGCGGCATCCGTGACGATGGTCTGCCTCGAGGCGCGCGCCGAGATGCCCGCCTTCGAGTGGGAGGTGACCGAGGCGCTCGAGGCCGGCGTCAGGCTCCGCGACCGGTGGGGCCCCCGAGCCGTGCGCCTGGAGGCGGGCGCCGTGACCGGCGTCGAGCTGGTGCGCTGTACCGCCGTGCTCGACGAGCACGGCGCCTTCTGCCCGACCCTCGACGAGACGGTGCGCGACGTCTTGCCGGCCGGCAAGGTCGTCATGGCGGTCGGCCAGCGCGTCGACCGGTCGTGGCTCCCCGCGCTCGACGACGACCCGGCCGCGAGCGGGCGCACCACGCCCACACTCGTCTGCGGCGACGCCGCGACCGGTCCGGCGACGATCGTCGAGGCCGTCGCCTCCGGGCGGGCGGCCGCGGCGTCCATCGCCGGGCTGCTGTCTTCAGGGACCGCCGAGGAGGGCTCGCGCCCGCGCCGGTCCGGACTGCTTCCGGCGGACGACGAGAGTCCCGGCCGGACCTCCCGCGCCCTGACCGGCGCCGCACAGCCGGGCCTCCGGGCCCGGCGGGACGGCGACTCCACGAGCTGCCGGAGCGAGGTGGGCGAGGAGGCCAGGCGCTGCCTGGACTGCAGCTGCATCGCCGTCTCCCCGTCGGATCTGGCCCCGGCGCTGATCGCCCTCGGCGCGCGCGTCGAGACCTCGGTGCGCACGCTCGACGTGGCGCAGCTGTTCGCGGCCTCGCAAGACGGGTCCACCGTCCTCGAGCCGGACGAGATTCTGCTGCGCGTCCGCGTCCCGCTTCCCGGCGGCGACGCGGCCGGCGCGTTCGCCAAGTTCAGGGAGCGCAGGTCCGTCGACTTCCCCATCGTGAACGTCGCCGTGCAGCTCGACATGAGCGCGTCGCGCATCGTTGCCGCCCGCCTCTGCGCGGGCGCCGTGGCGCCGGTGCCGCTGCGCCTCGTCGAGGCCGAACGATGCCTGGCCGGCCGGGAACGCAGCCTCGCCGTGTGCCGTGAGGCGGCCGAGGCGGCCATGGGCAGCGCCGTGCCGCTGCGGAGCAACAGCTACAAGCGCCGGGTCCTCGGGGCCCTCGTGCGGCGTGCCCTGGAGCAGGCCATGGGAGTCGCGCCGTGAGATCCGCTGCGCGAGCTCGCCGGCGGAGGGGCTGATCGCGTGGGAGGTGGCGGTGTGGAGAACCACGATGTGGTGGTGGTGGGTGCGGGCGTGTCTGGTCTGGCGACGGCCTGGCACCTCCGCGACCGGGACGTGCTCGTCCTCGAGGAGACTGACCGGCTCGGCGGTCGCATGCGTTCAGAGCCGCGCGCCGACACGTGGCTGAACTTCGCTGCCCACGTGTACGGCGGGGACGGTACGGCCACCGACCGCCTGTTCCGCGGACTCGGCGTGACGGCTCTGCCTCTGCCCGGCAAGCTCGCGGCTCTCGCGTACGCCGGCCGGATCGTCACGAGCCCCGTGGAGACGTACCCGGCGCTTCTGCCGCTGCCGCCGGCGTCGCGTGCCGCGCTCGTGCGTGCGGGGCTCCGGCTGCGCTTCGACGTCGCGCGCTACGCGCGGGCTGCCCGGCTGCGCGCCGGCGAGACGCCGGCCGAGCGGCAGGCGCGCATCCTCGCCTTCATGGACGACCGCTCGTTCAGCGAGCACATGGGGCCGCTGCCGCCCGACGTGGACGGCATGTTCCGGTGCACCCTGACGCGCTCGTCCGGAGACCCGGAGGAACTCGCGGCCGGGTATGGCGTCGGCTACTTCAACCTCGTCTGGGACCGCTCGGCGGGCCTGTCGCGCGGCGTGGTCGGAGGTCCCGGCGCCGTCATCGAGCGGCTCGCCGCGGCGTTGCCGCCCGTCGAGACCGGATCGAGGGCGGTCCGCGTCGAGCAGGACGCGCACGGCGTCCGCGTGACGGTGCGGCGCGGCGACGAGGAGCGCGTGGTCGGGGCGGGCGCCGCCGTCCTGGCCGTGCCGGCGCCGGTGGCGGCCGACCTCGTCGCCGGACTGCCTGCCGAGACCGCCGCCGCCCTGCGGGCCGTGCGCTACGGACCTTACGTGGTCGGTGCCTTCCTGGTGGACGGCGCCGACCTGCCCTGGCGCGGCCTGTACGCCGTGGCCACGCCCGGCCGCAGCTTCAGCATGGCGTACAACATCGGCAACGTCCAGGAGCACCCCTCGCTGCCGCGTCCGCGCCACGGCAGCGTGATGGTCTACACGGCGGCGTCCCAGGGCCGCAGGCTGCTGGCCGAGGACGACGACACCATCGCCGAGCGCTACACGCGCGACCTCGCCGAGGTCTTCCCGGGGTGCGAGGGGCTCGTCAAGGAGGTGGTCGTCCGGCGCTGGCCGCGGGGCCTGCCGTTCGCGCACGCCGGCCGCGGGCGCCTGCAGCCGGCTCTCACGCGGCCGCTGGGCCGCGTCCATCTGGTCGGTGACTACCTCGGCACGAGGTACGTGGAGACCTGCGCGGAGACCGCGGAGGCCGTGGCGCTGCGTGTCAGGGGCTGGCAGACCTGACGGCCGGCGGCCGCGGGCCGGGCGCCCCGTGAACGGCCGCGCCGCCGGCGTGCGGCGAGGCTGGAGCCGGGCAGGGTGTTGTGTCGGGGCCCGGAACGTCGCATACTGCACGCGTCTTGTTGGGAAGTGATATGCCTATATCACTTCTGGTCTGCTCCGGGCGACGGATGGGCGAGCGTGGGCGACGCTCCGGCCCCGGGAAAGGATGTGAGCGACCTTGACCGACTTCCTTACGATCGATCTGACGACGGGCGCCGCAAGCCAGGAGCCGCTGGCTCCCGAGTACGCGGCGATCGGCGGCCACGGGCTCACCTCCGCGGTCGTGGCGAGGGATGTGGACCCCGCGGCCGATCCGCTCGGGCCGGACAACGTGCTCGTGATCGCCGCCGGGATCTTCGCCGGGACGACGGTCCCCAACGGCCACCGCCTCTCGGTGGGCGGCAAGAGCCCGCTCACCGGCGGCATCAAGGAGGCCAACTCCGGCGGCTCCGCGGCGCGCGCCATGGCGCGGCTGGGGCTGCGCGGCATCGAGCTCAAGGGCCGCGCCGCCGAGCTCAGCGTGCTCGAGATCGGCGCGGGTGGGGCGAAGCTGGCCCCCGCGCCCGAGCTCGCGGGCCTCGGCTCCTACGCCACCGTCGACGCTCTCAGGGAGAAGTACGGCGACAAGCCCTCGTTCATCTGCATCGGCCCGGCCGGCGAGATGATGATGAAGGCCGCTGCGGTCATCGTCACGACCGCCGACCACTACCTGCGCGCCGCCGCGCGCGGCGGCCTCGGCGCCGTCATGGGTTCCAAGAACATCAAGGCCGTCGTGATCGACAGCACCGGCGGCCCCGGTGTGTCCGTCGCCGACCCCGAGGCGCTCAAGGACCTCTCGAAGCAGCTCACCGAGGGCATCCTCTCGCACCCGGCGATGGCCGCCCTCGAGGCGCTCGGCTCGGCCTTCCTCATCAACGTCACGCAGTCCATGGGCTGTCTGGCCACGAAGAACTTCTCCGCGGGCACGTTCGAGAACGCCGCCGCCATCACCGGCGAGCACATGGTCGAGCTGATGAACGCGCGGCCCATGGCCGACCCCAGGCACAGTTGCATGCGCGGCTGCATCATCAACTGCTCGCAGGTGTACACCGACGAGGACGGCGTGCCGATCACCTCCGGCCTCGAGTTCGAGACCATCGGCCTGGTCGGCTCCAACTGCCTGATCGACGACATCGACCAGGTGGCGCGCATCGACCGCCTC
>CAIXSE010000320.1 GCA_903921965.1 uncultured Thermoleophilia bacterium
CACGCTGCTGCGCGAGCGCCTCGGCCTCACCGGCGTCAAGGTCGCCTGCGACCAGGGCGCCTGCGGCGCCTGCACCGTCATCCTCGACGGGCGGCCGGTGCTCTCGTGCACGACGCTCGCCGCCGAGGCCGACGGCTGCTCCGTGCTCACCGTCGAGGGCCTCGCCGAGGACGACCCGCTGATCGTCGCCTGTCGGGGCGGTCGCACGGGCCGGCCGGCGTCACTGCCCCTTGAGCACCAGCTGGATCGGGATCGTCCGCGCGACACTGAAGGTCACGCCCGCGATGTTCGTCGTGCTCCTGAACTTGACGTTGAGCACCGGCGCCGCCGACGAGGCGTCCTGCACGGTGTAGGTGCCGCCGCCGGTGAACCTGGCGCCTCCCGGGCCGGAACCGCTGACCTTGAGGGTCCCGGCCTCCTTGCTCGTCGGTGTGAAGGCGAGCTTCGTCCTTGCCGGACCCGTCTTGACCGTGAGCGTGAACGGCTCGGCGAGGTCGGGCACGTCACCCGAGTGCGTCCCCTCGTCGTAGCCGCCCACCGCCTTGTAGCCGCCGAGGCACCGCTTCTGCACCTCGGCCATCGTCGCGATGCACTGCGCCTCCTCGGCCGTGAACTGGCCGTTCATGCCGCGGACCTCCACGGCGTGCATCCACGAGGTGGCGGCGGACCAGACATCGGGAGCGTTCGCGCACACCTTGGCCGTGGGCAGAGCCGGCTTCACGACCTTGTCGTACCAGTCGCGCAGGATCGCCTCGGTCTTGGCCGCGAACTCCGGGTCACCCGCGTCGCCGCGGAGCGCGGCCTGGCGTTCCGCCATCTGGAGCTCAGAGAGGCCCTGGCGGAAGGCGTCCTCGGGAGCGGCCGGGGCGTGCGCCGCCTGCGCCTTGACCTCCGCCGGCGTTGCCTGCGCCGCTCCGTACCCACTGAAGTGGGTCAGCGCGATGGTCATGGTCCTGCCCTTGATCTCAGCCAGGTCGAGGTAGAGCCCGGATCCCGAGCCGCGGTAGCCGTAGGCGGCGGTCTCGAACCCGTCCGCGGCGACGATCTTGGGTGAGGTGATCTTGAGCGTCACGGGGGCGAAGAACTCGAGCCCCTCCGGCGCCAGCTGGACCGCGCCGGCCTGCGCGCCTGTGAAGGGAAGCCCCTGCACGGCGGCGGGCGCCAGCGTCACCTTCTCGGGACTCAGAAGGGCGCCGGCCGGGACGGTGAGCGTGAACGTGGTGCCGTCAGAGCTCTTCGCGGTGAGCTTTGCGCCCAGGGGGGTGACGACCCTGGACACCTCGCGGCTCGTGTCCGGGCTGGCCTGGACGTCGACCTGAGTCGCAGGCGCGGCGGAGCCGCCTCCGGTCGCCGATCCGGCACTCGACCCGCAGGCGGCGAGCAGAAGGGCGAGACCGGCGATGAGCACCGCAGCCGCGAGGCCTAGCGCCGTGTGCCTGGGCAGGTGTGGGCGTCGCATGCGATTCCCTTCCGGACGGCGGTTTCGATGATGACCGCAGACAATAGCGGTACGTTCGCACGAAGACAATAGGAGAACGCGCCGGTGGTACCACCTGGACCCGGCCGGCGGCCGACGACGAGCACCAGACTGCGCCCCTCCTGGAGCATCCTCCTCTGAGTGCGATCGGCACACCGGGCGCGGTGGAGTCCACCAGGTCCAACTCGGGGAGGTCCGGCACGACGCCGCCCCGCACGAGGTCCATCGCCTCGTCCACGTCCCGTTTGAAGGCACGTCCGGTGAAGAGGTCGGTCTCACCGCTCACGGTGAGGACCGCCACGCCTCTGTACGCGTCGATCTCGCCCTCGTGCCCGAGTTCCATTTCTCCCCCGATCAGGGCGGTGGACTCAAAGGTACCCCCGCTCAACGCGGACGCAGTCGGCCAGTGGAGTGGACCTTCGATGACCTGAAGGACGGTCGTTGCACCGGCCGTCCGGCCCATGGGCGCCGTACCGGCGCCATTTGCACGCTGGATCCGGTGCCGGCAGTCACATCCGCCGCGCCGCCAGCTACTATACGAGCGGGACGAGGACCGTGAGTGCGCGGCCGGGGACGCGCGGCGCGCGGAGGAGGGGGACATGGAGATCGCGAGCGAATCGAAGACCGCGCCGGCCGCACTCGCGGTCACGCGCCTCCGCGTGAACGGCCGCGACCACGAGTTCGTCGCCGGCCGGGACTACGCCCCCGGCGACTCCCTCGCCACGCTGCTGCGCGAGCGCCTCGGCCTCACCGGCGTCAAGGTCGCCTGCGACCAGGGCGCCTGCG
>CAIXSE010000321.1 GCA_903921965.1 uncultured Thermoleophilia bacterium
CACTCCTCGTGAGAATGCTGGATCGGGTCAGCGCTCGAGCGGTGTCCCGGGGCGTGCCCCGGTACCCTCTCGTGACTCGCGGGTGGCAGTAGCGGGAACGATTCCCGGGTCCGTCGCGACGCCGGGCCGGCCGAGAGGCTGTTGCTGCGTGATGCAGTGGAAGCAGCCGCCGTTGAGGATCACTTCCCGGCCCGGCAGCTGGACCACCTCGCGCTCGGGGAACAGGCCCGCGACGATCTCCATGGCCTGTCCGTCACGACGGTCGTCGAACGAGGGGAGCATCACCGCCCCGTTGCACACGTAGAAGTTGACGTAGGAAGCGGGCTCTCGTCTGCCGGCGGCTCGCCAGGTCGCCCCGGGCACCCTGTCGAGGCCCCATGCCTCGTCCTCGGTCAGGACGATCTCGTCGGGAAGCGGGAGCTTGTGGACCGCGAGTCGGCGGCCACGCGCGTCACGCGCCGCCTCGAGCCGCGCGAGGTTGTCCACGCAGATCGGGTGGCGCCAGTCTGACTCGTCGTCCGTCCAGGCCATCACCACGACGCCCGGCCGCACGAAGCAGGCGACCTCGTCCACGTGCCCGTTCGTGACGTGGGGGTCGAAGCCGCGCCCCAGCCAGACCACCTTCGTGGCGCCGAGGTACTCCTCGAGACGGCGCTCAATCTCGTCGCGCGCGAGGCCGGGGTTGCGGTTCGGGTGAAGGAGGTTCTCCTCGGTGACCAGCACGGTGCCCTCGCCGTCCACGTGCAGGGCGCCGCCTTCCATCACCAGCGGGGCCTTGTAGCGGGCGATGCCGAGAAGGTCGGCCACCTTCTCCGGCACCATGTCGTCCTTGTCCCACGGCCAGTAGCTGCCCTCGGCCAGCCCGCCCCAGGCGTTGAAATCCCAGTCCACGAGGCGCACGTCGCCCTCGTCGTCGACGACGAAGGTGGGGCCGCAGTCGCGCATCCAGGCGTCGTTGCTCGACAGCTCGACCACGCGCACCCCGTCCGGCAGCAGCGCCCTGGCGTTGCGGAACTGACCGTGGTTGACGCCCACGGTCACCGGCTCGTGTTCGGCGATAGCGCCCGCGAGGGCGGCGAACGTGTGCTGCGCCGGCTTCGCTCCGAGCCGCCAGGCGTCCGGGCGTTCCGGCCACAGCAGCCACGTGCCCGAGTGCGGCTCCCACTCCGCCGGCATGCGATAGCCGTCGGCGGCCGGCGTGGATGTCAGGGGGCCGGGCATCAGAACGTCCTCTCCCCCGCGACGACGGCGGCCGCGGCCGCGGCCGGCGCCGGCGCGGAGTGGCGCGACGCTCGCTCGGGGTCCGGTCCCCCTGCGTCGCGCCCGGTCCACTCGCCGGCAGCGGCCTCGCGAGCCCGTCCCGCCCTCGCGTCCGGCACGATGTGCGTGCCGGCCTCGCCGGCCAGCGCCGGGCCGACCTCGGTGAGCGAGGCGATCACGCTCTCGCCGCCGGCCTCGACGAAGCGCAGGCAGGCCTCGACCTTGGGGCCCATGGCGCCGGCCTTGAAGAGGCCCTCGGCGGCGTAGGCGCGCATCTGGCTCGCGCTCACGGTGTCGAGCGCCGCCTGCTGCGGCGTGCCGTAGTGCACGTAGGCCG
>CAIXSE010000322.1 GCA_903921965.1 uncultured Thermoleophilia bacterium
AACGAGACCTCGTCATCGACTCGGCCCTGGCGGTGCTCGAGCGCGTCGGCATGTGCTTCAAGGGCGCGGCCATCGTCGGCGCCCTCGAGGAGCGCGGGGCGCTCGTCGACCACGAGACCGGCATCGTGCGCATGCCCGAGGCGCTGGTGCGCGAGGCGCTGGCTTCGCTCCCCGGCGTGTGGGCGATGGGCGGGGCCACCGAGGCGCAGGACGTCGTCTTCGACCGCCGGAACGGCCCGCACTTCAACCCCTCCGCGTGCATCGCGAAGACGCTTGACTTCCGTACGGGGCAGCTGCGGCCGTCCACCCTCCAGGACATCCGCGAGGGCTCCACCGTCATGGACGCCACCCCCGAGATCGACCTGATGTGGACGTTCGCGACCGCCAACGACGTGCCGGTCGAGCGCCGCGAGCTCGTCGAGTACCACGCGTATCTCTCGAACACGGCCAAGCCGCTGGTGTTCGTCGACTGCCCCACCGAGACGGAGCCCGTGCGGCGCATCATGGAGGTCGTGGGCGGCAGCCTCGAGGAGTTCCGGCGGCGGCCGCGCCTCGGGCTGGTCTGCGCGGTGCGGGCGCCGCTCGAGGTCAACAGCCACCTGCTGGACGTCACGTGCGAGTTCGCGCGGCTCGGCGCCCCCATCTTCGCGTACTGCATGACCATGGTGGGGGCGACCTCGCCGGTCACCGTCGCCGGCACGCTGGCGCAGATGTGGGCGGAGCTGCTGGGCATGGTGACCGTCGTCCAGGTCGCGGCCCCCGGCGCCCCCGTGCTCGTGTGCTGCGGCCCCGGCATCCTGGACATGCGCACCAGCTCCATGTCGCTGGGCTCGCCGGAGAACACGCTGATGGGCGTCGCCTCCGTGGAGATCGGCCACCACCTCGGGCTGCCGGTGCACAACCCCGGGCTCTCCAGCGACGCCAAGCACCCGGGGCTGCAGGCCGGCTACGAGAAGGGCATGAAGGCGCTGCCCGCGGCGCTCGCCGGGGCCGACCTCATCAGCGGCGGGTTCGGCGCGCTCGACTCGTCCAGCGTGTGGCACCTCCCGATGGTCCCGATCGACGCCGAGGTCGCCCGGCTCGTCAAACGCCTCGTCGCCGGGGCGCAGATCACGCCCGAGACGGTCATGCTCGAGGTGATCGAGCGCGTCGGCGTGGGCGGCAACTTCCTCAAGGAGAAGGTCACGCGCGAGCGTGTGCGCGCGGGCGAGCACTTCCAGCCGGTGATCGGCAGCCGCCTGCCGTTCGAGCAGTGGGTCCTCGAGGGACGCGCGGAGACCGACGAGGCGCGCGCGATCGTGGAGGCCACGCTGGCCGCGCGCGCGTCCGAGGGGAGCGGCGCGCTGCTGAGCGACGACCAGCTCGCCGCCGTCGCGGACATCTGTGGCGCAGACGCCTGAGCGTCGCGGAGTGACCCGCCGGCGCGGCGCCGCCTCGCCGCCGCGGTCAGACCTGGCCGGCCTCGTCCGGCGCCGGCCAGCCGGCGTCGGGCTTGACCTCGGAGTAGACGAGCATCGTCTCGACGCGGTCCACGCCCGGGATGGCGGCGATGTCGTGCTTGACCACCTGGCCGAGGTGCTCGAGGTCGCGCACCGCCACGTGCAGCAGGTAGTCGAAGCGGCCGGCGACGTGGTAGCACGCGCGCACGTCGGGGAGCGCCCTGATGCCGCGCTCGAACTCGTCGATGCAGTCGGTGCCGTGCCGCACGAGCTCTGCCGCCACGAAGGCCTGCAGGCCGATGCCCAGGCTGCCCGGCGCGATGATGGCACGGTAGCCCAGGATGTGGCCCTCCTGTTGCAGGCGGCGCACGCGCTCGGACATCGCCGACTGCGACAGCCCCAGGGTCTCGGCCAGACGCGCGTTGGTCAGGCTGCCGTCTTCCTGCAGCTGGACGAGGATGCGCCTGTCGAGATCGTCCACGTCAGTCCCTTCCGCGTGCTGGCCGCATGATACCCCAACTCCCGCAGGCCGTATGCCGCCCGGCGCCTGTGCGCAGGAATAAGGCTATCATCGACGGAGCTCCTGTAGTAGCCTATTGCAGCAGGAGATTCTACGGAGAACCGAGTGACTGTACGCAGGTCTGCTTCCCATCATCGCGACAGGTCCCGAACGGAGGTCCGCGGCCAGGGGCACGCTCGGCAGAGGGCTTGTGATGGTTTTCCCTTCATGGGCGTCATGCAGCCCTTCCATAGTGGCAAAGGAAGCGTATTGGCGAGATTCGTTGATGAACGTGAGGTATTCCGGCGCTGGCGGTTATGATTCCTACATCATACCTTGTCCCGGAGCGTCCCTGGTGCTACGGTCCCCGGACCGGCATCGTTGACAATCCGGAGCACTGGCTTCTAGAGTGCCTTCCATCTTGGTGAACCACCCGGGCGGATACATTCCGGGACCGCGGCGACCGCTACCCGCAGAGCGGAACGCCGGGGTGAAGCGCCGAAGGCGATCGGTCGCTCGCGGATCGTGATGCTGTTGGGAGTGTCGCGACCCGCGCGTGAGCGGGACGTCACAGCCGGGTGGGGTGGGCCACCCGGCGGAGTCTAGAGAAACGGGGGAACGCAAGTGGCTCAGCAAGATAAGAACTCAGGCTTCGAAGTCGGCGAGATCTATGAGGTCGTCAACAACAAGCGCGTCACGCGGCGCGGCCTGCTGAAGGGCGCCGCGGCTCTCGGCGGCGTGGCGGCGCTCGGCTCCGTCGCCGCCGCCTGCGGCAGCAGCAGCTCCGGCGGCGAGACGGCCTCGCCGGCGGCGAGCGGCTCGGCCGCCGCGGGCACGCCCAAGAAGGGCGGCGCCCTCAAGGTCGCCATCGGCGGCGGTTCGGCCAAAGACACGCTCGACGCGCAGATCTCCACCACCGAGACGCAGATCACCACGCAGTTCCTGATGTACGACTCGCTCATGGGATGGGACCCGGACCACCAGCTCGAGATGCTCCTCGCGGAGACCTACGAGCCCGATGCGACCGGCAAGGTGCACACCGTGAAGCTCAAGTCGGGCCTCACGTTCCACGACGGCTCGCCGGTCAACGCCGACGCGGTGGTCTACAGCTTCAACCGCATCCTCGATCCCAAGACCGGCGCCATCGGCCTCGACATGCTGTCGGGCCTCACCGCGAGCGGCATCAAGAA
This sequence comes from uncultured Thermoleophilia bacterium, assembly GCA_903921965.1. The sequence goes on from CAIXSE010000322.1 coordinate 3,129, forward strand.
GGTCGACGACCTCACGGTGCAGTTCACGCTCGACAAGCCGAACGTGATCTTCTACGAGGCCCTCGCGTACTACAACAACGCCGTCGTGCCCGTGGACTACGCGCCCAAGGGCATGGAGGGCGCCATCGGCACCGGTCCTTGGAAGGTCACCGGCTTCAATCCGGGCCAGCAGGAGGAGTTCGCGGCGTTCGAGAACTACTGGGGCGACGGCCCGTACGCCGACACGCTCACGATGATCGAGTTCGCCGACCCGACGGCCAAGCTCAACGCCCTCCTCGGCGGCCAGGTCGACTACGCCACGCTCGTCGACTCCACGCAGGCCGCGACGCTCAAGGCCACGCCCGGCTACAAGCTGCTCGAGGCCAAGACCGGCGGCTGGCAGCCCTTCACGGTGCGCGTCGACCAGAAGCCGTTCGACAACGTCGACGTGCGCCAGGCGTTCAAGTTCATCCTCGACCGCCAGCAGATGATCGACCAGGCGTTCGGCGGGTACGGCTGGGTCGGCAACGACATGTATGCCCCGTTCGACCCCGGTTACCCGAAGGACCTGCCGCAGCGCACCCAGGACATCGAGCAGGCCAAGGCCCTGCTGAAGAAGGCCGGCTACGACGGCGACCTCACCGTCGAGCTCACCTGCTCCACGGCCACCGGCGCCGGCGGCGTGCAGGCCGCCCAGGTGTACGCGCAGCAGGCCAAGGCCGCCGGCGTGACCATCAACGTCAAGCAGGTCGACCCGAGCGTCTTCTACGGCGACGACTACCTCAAGTGGACGTTCGCCATGGACTTCTGGGCCACCCGCAACTACCTGCCCCAGACCACGGTCGGCACCATCCCCGGCGCGCCGTACAACGAGACGCACTGGGACGACCCCAAGTGGATCGCCATCGTCGAAGAAGCGATGAAGACCGTGGACGACACCAAGCGCAACGAGCTCATCGCCGAGGCCAACACGATCGAGTACAACTCGGGCGGCAACATCGTCTGGGCCTTCAACAACCTGCTCGACGGGTACAGCGACAAGCTCGGCGGCGTCATCCCCGACACGTGGGGCGCCGAGGCCGCCAACAAGGCTCGCTTCAACCTCGTCTTCTTCGTGTGAGCGTGAGCTCCACGGGCTGAACCACGGGGGCCGGCGCCGTGCGCGGCGCCGGCCCCGTCCTTTCCCAGAAGGAGGTCGGCGGGCCGTGCCACCCTTGTTGAAGATCATCCTGCGCCGCGTGGGGCTCGGGATCCTGACACTGTTCCTGGTGTCGGTCCTGGTCTTCGCGGCCACGCAGGCGTTGCCCGGCGACACGGCGCGCGCCATCCTGGGCCGCTCGGCCACGCCCGAGCGTCTCAAGGAGCTCCGCGAGCGCCTCGGGCTCAACGAGCCGGCCACGACGCAGTACGCCAAGTGGCTCGGTCACATCGTCCGCGGCGACCTCGGCGACTCGCTCGTCGCCTCCCAGCCGGTCATGAAGCTCCTCGGCGACCGCATCATGAACTCCGCGGCCCTGGTCTTCGTGGCCGCCATCATCAGCATCCCGATCTCCATCCTCATCGGCAGCCTCAGCGGCCTGTTACGCGACCGACCATTCGACACCGCGGTGTCGCTGGGGAGCCTGGGCCTGGCGGCGCTGCCCGAGTTCGTGATCGGCATCCTGCTGATCATGCTGCTGGCGACGCAGGTCTTCCACCTCTTCCCGGCGGTCAGCCGGGTGAACCCGGCCGAGTCGATCTGGCAGCAGGTGGACATGCTCATCCTGCCGGCGCTCACGCTCATCCTCGCCGTCGCGCCGTACATCATCCGCATCCTGCGCGCCTCGATGATCGAGGTGCTGGAGAGCGAGTACGTGCAGATGGCGCGCCTCAAGGGCATGCCCGAGAACATCGTCCTGCGGCGTCACGCGCTGCCCAACGCGGTGATCCCCGCCATCCAGGTCATCGCCCTCAACCTCGCCTGGCTGGCCGGCGGCGTCGTCGTGGTCGAGTACCTCTTCAACTACCCCGGCATCGGCTCGGGCCTCGTCGACGCGGTGGCCAACCGCGACGTCCCCGTCATCCAGGCGATCGTGCTCCTCATCGCCAGCCTGTACGTCGGCTTCAACCTCATCGCCGACATCCTCACGATCCTCGTCAGTCCGCGACTGAGGACGGGCCTGCAATGAGTACCGACGCCTACGTCTTCAGGAACACCACGGGCAGCGACCTCGACCTCGGGCCCGACGAGGGTATCGCCGAGCCCGTCGAGCCCGGCCTCGCCAGGCAGATCGACCTCGGTCCGCCGGTCCGCGGCAAGAAGCGCCGCGCCGAGTGGGTGCAGCTGCTCAGCGACGCCATCCACTACCGGCGCACGCAGATCGGCCTCGCCCTGTTCCTCTTCATCCTCGCCATCGCCGTGATCGGGCCCTACGTGGCGCCGCACTCGCCCTACGAGTTCATCGTCAAGCCATTCGCGAAGCCCAACGACATCGCCGTGCTCGGCGGCGACGTGCTCGGCCGCGACGTGCTCAGCCGCGTCCTGTACGGGGGCCGCTCGGTGCTCATCCTCTCGTTCATCGCCACGGGCATCGGCATGGTCATCGGCGTCTCGCTCGGCCTGTTCGCCGGGTACGCGCGCGCGGCCGTGGACGACGTCATCATGCGGCTGCTCGACGTGTTCCTCGCCTTCCCGCAGATCGTGCTGGTACTGCTGCTGGTTTCGGTGCTGGGGCCGCGGCTGTGGCTGATCGTGCTCACCGTGGGCCTCAGTCACGCGCCGCGCATCGCCCGCGTGGCGCGCGGGTCCACGCTCGAGGTCAAGGAGCGCGACTTCGTCAAGGCGGCCGAGTCGCTCGGCGTCTCGCGCCTCAAGATCGCCTTCGGCGAGATCCTGCCGACCATCACGAGCCCGTTGTTCGTGGAGTTCGGCCTGCGCCTCACCTACTCCATCGGCCTCATCGCCGCCCTCTCCTTCCTCGGCTTCGGCATGCAGCCGCCGGCCTGCGACTGGGGCCTCATGATCAACGAGAACCGCATCGGCCTCGTCATCCAGCCGTACTCGGTGTTCGTGCCGGTGGCCCTCATCGCCGTGCTCACCATCGGCGTGAACCTCGCGACCGACGGTATCTCGCGGGCCATGATCGGCATCGAGCGGGACACGGGGGCGTGAGATGAGCAGGATCATCCTCACCGTCAAGGACCTCGAGATCGCCCTCGACCCCTCGGGCGTCGAGATCGACCACGAGGTCAACTTCGAGCTCGTCGAGGGCGAGGTGCTCGGCCTCGTCGGCGAGTCGGCTTCAGGCAAGACCACGGCCGCGACGAGCCTCCTCAACTTCCAGCGCCGCGGCGCCAAGATCAGCAGCGGCAGCATCACCATCGACGAGAAGGACGTGCTGACGCTGGGCGCCGGGCAGCTCAGGCAGCTCCGCGGCGGCGTGATCAGCTACGTGCCGCAGGACCCCGGCTCGGCGCTCAACCCGGCGCTGCGCATCGGCCTGCAGCTGCGCGAGATCCTCGAGGTCCACAACTTCGGCAAGAGCGACGGCGAGCGGCAGGCGCGCATCGCCGAGATGATGGCCGAGGTGCTGCTGCCCAGCGACCGGGAGTTCCTGCGCCGGTACCCGCACCAGCTCTCCGGCGGCCAGCAGCAGCGCGTGGCCCTGGCCATGGCGTTCGCCTGCCGGCCCAAGATCATCGTGCTCGACGAGCCCACCACAGGCCTCGACGTGACCACGCAGGCGCACGTGCTCGACACGATCCGCGACCTCACCAAGATGCACCACGCGGCGGCCGTGTACGTGACGCACGACCTCGCGGTCGTGGCGGAGCTGGCCGACCGCATCGCCGTCATGTACGCCGGGCGGCTCGTGGAGATCGGCCCGGCGGCCGAGCTCTTCGCCGGTGCCAGTCACCCGTACACCCGGCGCCTGCTCCACGCCATCCCGTTGCTCACCGGACGGCGCACGCTCGAGGGTATCCCCGGGTTCGCGCCGCGCCCCGGGCGCCGTCCGCCCGGCTGCGCCTTCCAGCCGCGCTGCGCCTACGCCGTCGAGCAGTGCGCGAAGGAGATGCCGCCCGAGGTCGTGGTCGGCGAGTTCCACCGCGTGCGCTGCTGGCGGAACGAGGAGGTACGCCACCAGGCGCCCGTGCTCACCGGCGCCGACGACGCCGCCCTCGAGAGCGGCGGCCAGGAGGGCCTCGTCACAGTGCGCGGCGTCACCGCCTGGTACGGCAAGAAGGAGATCCTCCACGACATCGACATCACCCTGCGGGCGCACGAGTGCCTCGCGCTCGTCGGCGAGTCGGGCAGTGGCAAGACCACCCTGGCGCGTTGCATCGCCGGCCTCCACCCCTTCAAGGTCGAGGGCGAGATCAGCTTCCAGGGCAAGCAGCTCCCGCGTCTGGCGCGCAGCCGCTCGCGGTCGCTCCGCCACTCCATCCAGTACGTGTTCCAGAACCCGTACAGCTCGCTCAACCCTCGCAAGACCATCGGGCAGATCCTCACGCAGCCGCTGACGATCTTCTTCGACTACTCGAGGGACGAGCGGGAGAAGCGGCTCAGCGAGGTGCTGGACCTGGTCTCACTCGAGGACTCGCTGCTGTCCCGCTACCCCGACCAGCTCTCGGGCGGCGAGCGCCAGCGCGTCGCCATCGCGCGCGCCCTCGCCGCCGAGCCCACGGTGCTCGTCTGCGACGAGGTCACCTCCTGGCTCGACGTCTCGGTGCAGGCCTCGATCGTCGAGCTGCTGGTGCGCCTGCAGAAGGAGATCGGCCTCTGCATGCTGTTCGTGACGCACAACCTGGCGCTCATCCGCAGCATCGCCTACGACGTCGCGGTGATGAACCAGGGCCGCATCGTCGAGTACGGCAGGACCGACGACGTGCTCGCGGACCCACAGGACGAGTACACGAAGGCGCTGCTGGCCGACACGCCGACCATCGAGCCGGTCACGGCAGACGCGTAAGACGCGCGCGGGCGGCGGCTTCGCAGCAGCCCGCCGCCCGCGCGTCCGCACCGTCCCCGCCCGCGGCCCCGCGCTACCGCGGGCCACCGAAAGGACACCCTCCATGCGCCAACACACCAGCTGGCTGAGCGACGCCGAGAAGACGCTGATCGTGGAGGAGGCCCTCGCGCTGCTCGAGCGCGTCGGCATGCGCATGAAAGGGTCCCGGGCGCTTGACTCGCTGGCCGCGGCCGGGGCCGCGGTGGACCCGGCGACCGGCGTCGTGCGGTTCCCGCCACAGCTCGTGCGCGAGGCCCTCGAGCTGTGCCCGCGCGAGGTGGTCATGGCCGGCGCCGTGCCCGACCGGGACGTGCTGCTGGCCGACGGCCGCGGCCCGCACTTCTGCTCTTCGGGGTGCGGGGCCTTCGTGCTCGACGACGCCACCGGGGAGCGCCGCCTCTCGACACTGGACGACCTGCAGAAGGCGACGGAGCTGCTCGACGCGGCCCCCGAGGTCGACCTCATCTGGACGACGGTGACGGCCAACGACGTACCGCTCGAGGTCCGCGAGCGCACGACGTTCCACACGATGTTCACGCGCTCGGACAAGCACGTCACGTTCGTGGACTGCCCGTCGCAGCTCGAGCCGCTGGTGCGCATCGCCGAGATCGTCTGCGGCGACCTGGACGCCTTCCGGGAGCGGCCGCGCTTCAGCACGCTGCTCACGGCGGCCTCGCCCCTGCAGGCCGACGGCGACACCCTGGACTTCCACATCGCGGCCGCCGCCCACGGCGTGCCCGTCAAGGTGTACACGATCCCCATGTCGGGGGCGACGGCGCCGGTCACGATCTCCGCCGGCGTGACGCTCGCCCTCGCCGAGTTCATGGGCGTCAACGCGGCGGTGCAGAGCGTCGTGCCCGGCGCGCGGCTGCTGTTCGGCGCGTCCAGCAACGTGATGGACATGCGCGCCGCGCGCGTCTCGTACGGCGCGCCGGAGTCTCTCCTGATGGCCGCGGCCTCCATCGAGGCCGGCCACTACGTCGGGGTGCCGGTCACGGTGCCGGGGCTCGGCACCGACGCCAAGCACCCCGGCGTCCAGGCAGGCTACGAGAAGGCACTCCGCGGGCTCACGTCGTGCGCCGCGGGGGCCGACGTCCTCTCCGGCGGCGTCGGCATGCTCGACTCGGTCGACCTGCTCTACCTGCCGCAGATCGCGATCGACTGCGAGCTGGCCGGCATGGTCCGCCGCCTCCTCTCCGACGTCCCGGTCACGCACGACGAGATCCTCGGCGAGATGGTCGAGCGCGTCGGCATCGGCGGCCACTTCCTCGCCGAGAAAGAGACGCGCCGGCGCGTGCGCGCCGGCGAGCAGCACCGGGCCTTCGTCTCCACGCGGACCTCGTACGACGCGTGGAAGGCGGAGGGCCGCGACGAGGTCGACGTCGCGCGGCAGTGGGTCGCCGACACGCTCGCGGCACGGCAGGACTGGCGGCCGGCGCTGAGCGACGACCAGCTGGACGCGATCGCCGACGTCTGCGGCGTCGAGCGCACGTGAGCGGAGGTGCGGCATGGACGACACGCTCACACACGTCACCATCGTCGGGGCCGGAGTCCAGGGCTCCATGCTCGCGTACCGCTGCGCCGTCAACGGCAAGCGCGTCGCCGTGTTCGACCTGGACAGGGCGGCGCTCGAGCGTGCGCACGAGAAGATCGACCGGTGGCTCGCGGAGTTCCTCGCCGCCGGACGCCTCACCGGCGCCCAGGCTGAAGCCGCCGGCGGCGGCTTCACCTTCTGCGACGACCTCGCCGAGGCCCTGGCCGGGACCGAGCTGATCATCGAGAACGTCCCCGAGCGCATCGAGCTCAAGCAGGCCGTCTGGGAGGAGATCGACGCGCTCGCCCCGCCCGGCGCCCTCCTGACGACCAACAGCTCCTCGCTGCGCAGCTCCGAGATCGGCGCGCGCGTCGCCCGCAAGGACCTCACGTTCAACGTCAATTTCATGACCCCGACGGAGGACGATCTGGTCGAGGTGATGTGGAACGCTGAGACGTCGGAGGCCACCAAGGCTGCGGCGCTCGCTTTCCTCGAGTCGATCGGCTGCATCCCCACCGTCACGCACCGGGAGATCAAGGGGTTCTCGCTCAACCGCGTGTGGCGCGCGATGAAGAAGGAGTGCCTGAGGCTGTGGGCGGAGGGCTACATCGAGCCCGGCGACCTGGACCGCGCCTTCATGCTGGAGTGGGGCACCGGCATCGGCCCGTTCGGGCTGATGGACAAGGTCGGGCTCGACGTCGTCAGGGACATCGAGCTGAGCTACTACCGCGAGAGCGGCGACGCGACCGACCTGCCGCCGCAGGCGCTGGAGGACAAGGTGGCGGCCGGCGAGCTCGGCGAGAAGACCGGCCGCGGCTTCTACACGTACCCGGGGCCCGCCTACGAGCGCCCCGGCTGGCTGCGCCGCGAAGACGGGGAGGGACAGTGATGAAGGCGCCCGAAGACGTCCGCACCGTGGCGGTGCTGGGCGCCGGCTTCGTCGGCTTCAGCTGGGCCGTGGTGTTCGCCCGGCACGGGCGGCAGGTCAACCTCTACAACCGTCCGTCGCCGAGCCTGGACGCCGCCCTGGACCGCGTGCGCGGCGCCCTCGAGTTCCTCGCCGCGGAGGGCGTCGTCACGCCGGAGGCCGTCGAGGAGTCGCTGGCCCGGGTCCGGCTCTGCGACGACCTCGCGAGCGCCGTCGCGGACGCGGACTACGTGCAGGAGGCACTGCCCGAGGACCTCGCGCTCAAGCAGCGCGTCTTCGCCGACGTCGCGTCGCTCATGCCGGGCGACGTCGCCGTCGGCTCCAGCGCCTCCGGGCTCATGCGCGCCAAGATCGTCGGTGCCGTGGCGCCGGAGCACCACCCCGAGCGCTGCCTCGTGGCGCACCCCGCCAACCCGCCGCACCTGATCCCCTTCGTGGAGGTCGCCGGCGACGCGGCGAGCGACGAGGCCAAAGAGGCCACCGTGCGCCTGATGGAGGCGGTGGGCCAGAGGCCGGTGCGCTGCAGGGAGGTGTACGGCTACGTCCTCAACCGCCTGCAGCTGGCGCTGATCCAGCAGGCGCTCCACCTCGTCCACGCGGGCATCTGCTCGGTCGAAGGGGTCGAGGCCGCGCTCACCGAGGGCCTCGGCCTGCGCTGGGCCTTCACCGGCCCGTACGGCGTCGAGGAGCTGAACTCGGCGACCCTCACCGAGGGCCTCTGGAAGTACAAGGCCTACATGCTCGAGGGCTTCCGCGAGCTGGGCGTGGTCGAGGACTACGACGAGGAGTTCGTGCGGGCGGCGGTCGAGGAGTTCCGCCCGCTGATGCGCGGCCGGAGCCACGACGAGTACCTGGCGTGGCGCGACCACATGGTGATGCAGACGCGGCTGCTCAAGGGCGGCGGCAGGCTCGACGGGACGCCGTGACGGTGCGGCCTTCCGCAGACGCTGCCGGGCTCTGCCTGCCGGCCGCCGCCGGGAGCCGCCCCCATATTGACATCGGACCGACGACCACCTAGGTTTTTCCACCTGGGTGGATAAACACGAGGGAGGAGCCATGGCAGACGACGTGCAGGCCGGCGGCGCGCTTCAGGGGGGGTCGCTCCAGGAGGACTTCCTCGGGCACCTGTGGCCGCCGTTCACGCAGATGCAGAACCTCAAGCCGATCATCATGGACCGGGCTGAGGGGTGCGTCGTCTACGACACCGAGGGCAACGAGTACATCGACGCCTTCGCGAGCCTGTGGACCGTCAACGTGGGTCACGGCCGCACCGAGATCTTCGACGCCATCAACGCCCAGATGCAGAAGATGGCGATCTACCACATCTTCCAGATCGCCAACGAGCCGGCGATCAAGCTGGCCGCCAAGGTCGCCGAGCTGGCGCCGGGCGACCTGAACAAGGTGTTCCTCACGCTCGGCGGCGGCGAGTCCGTCGAGACCGCCGTCAAGATGGCGCGGCAGTACTGGCGCAACAAGGGCAAAGGCACCAAGTACATGGTCATGTTCCGTGAGCGATCGTACCACGGCACCACGATGACCAGCACCAGCGCCCAGGGTCTCACCGTGAACCGCGCCAAGTTCGAGCCCCTGCTGCCCGGCTTCATCAAGCTCGGCGCCCCCTACTGCTACCAGTGCGCCTGGAACAAGACGTACGGCGAGGACTGCAAGATGGAGTGCGCCACGCAGGTCGCGCACGAGATCGAGTTCTACGGCCCCGAGAACGTCGGCACCATGCTGGG
>CAIXSE010000323.1 GCA_903921965.1 uncultured Thermoleophilia bacterium
GGGGTCGCCCGCGGCGGGGCCGGCCTGGACCTGCAGGAGCACCCTGAGGTCGGCCACGGACGCGGCGATGGGCCCATCTGTCGTGTAGTCCAGCCAATCCGGCGCCGCCTCGCGGGCGATGAGGCCGGCGGTGGGCTTGAGGCCGTACAGGCCGCAGAACGAGGCGGGGATACGCACCGAGCCCCCGCCGTCGGTGGCCGTCGCGAAGGGGACCATGCCGGCGGCCATGGCGGCGGCGGAGCCGCCGCTGGAGCCGCCGGGCGACCACTGCGGCGCCCACGGGTTCACCGTCGCACCGAAGAGACGGTTGGCGGTGAAGCCTTCGAAGCAGAATTCCGGCACGTTCGTCTTGCCGATGGGCACCGCGCCGGCCGCCCGGAGCCGCGCGACGCCCAGGGCGTCGCGCGCCGCGGGCGGAGCGTCCTCGAGCAGCAGCGAGCCGTGCCGGGTCGGCACGCCGGAAAGGTCCTGAGAGTCCTTGACGAGGAACGGCACGCCGGCCAGCGGACCGGGCTGCTCGCCCCTGCGCGCGCGCTCGTCGAGGGCGCGCGCCTCGGCGAGCGCCTCGTCCTCGTCGCGCAGCGCCACGACGGCGTTGACCGCGCCGTTGAGCCGGCCCACGCGCTCGTAGGCGAGCGCGACCAGCTCGGCGGCCGCACAGTCGCCGGCGGCCACCCCCTCGGCGAGGCCGCTCAGGCCGGTGGCGTCAGTCATCGCCCGTCCGGCCCCCGACGCGGTCGTCGCCCATGGCCGCGCGCTCCAGGTCCTCCCGCATGCGGGCCTCTTCGCGCGCCGCCTTGAGGTCGCCCAGGGCGTCCTGCGCCCAGCGCCGGGCGACGGGGTGGTCGAGCGCCTCGAGGAGCGCCGGCTCCGCGGTCTCGCCCATCGCCACGAGCTCGTGCACCGCGGCGTGCTTGAGGTCGTCGTCGCCCTTGCCCCGGAGCACGTCGACCAGGCCGAAGATGAGCTTGCCCGCGGGCAGGCCGTCGAGCGTCTCGCGCGCCCGCTTGGGCACCGGCCCGGCGAGGTCGTACACGCGACCCTCGGCGGCGGCCAGCAGCGGCTCGACGACCTCCCAGCCCCGGCCGATCAGGGACTCCTCCGCGCTGTCGACGAGCGGCCACGTGAACCTGTTCATGGGCAGGTCGAGGAGCGCGATGAGCGCCTCGGCCGGCGCGTGCGTGTCGTTGTCGTGCAGGAAGTCGTCGACCGCGTCGGCAGCGTACTCCATGTCCTCGTCGGAGCCCGCCTCGCGGCAGGCGTCGGCGAGCTGCCGGGCGAGGCCGACGAGCGCTTCTTCTTCGTTGCGGTACTTGCTCACGCGAGAATCCTACGACAGCGCGCGCAGGCCCGCGACACGGCGACCCGCGTGGGTGCCGCGAGGGCAGGCGCCGCGCGGGACCGGCCGCGCTCAGCCGGCGCCGGCGCCGCCTCCGCCACCGCTCTCCCGCGCAGCTGCCGCGTCGTCCTCGAACAGACGGACGTACTCGCCGTACCCCTCGGCCTCCAGGTCCTCCTTCGCGATGAAGCGGAGCGCGGCCGAGTTCATGCAGTAGCGCTGCCCCGTCGGCCGCGGGCCGTCCCCGAACACGTGGCCGAGGTGCGATCCCGAGCCCGCCGCCCGCACCTCGGTCCGCGGCAGCAGGAGCTTGTGGTCGGTCTTCGTGGTGACGGCCTCGAGCCGCAGCGGCCGCGTGAAGCTCGGCCAGCCGGTGCCGGAGTCGTACTTGTCACGGCTGCTGAACAGCGGCTCGCCGGTGACCACGTCGACGTACAGGCCGTCGCGGTGCTCGTCCCAGTACTCGTTGCGGAACGGCGGCTCCGTGGCGTCGCACTGCGTCACCTGGTACTGCAGCTCGGTGAGGCGCGCCTTGAGGTCGGCGTCGCCGGATCTGTCGGTGCTCATCGGTCACCTCCTCGGGGCGGGCTGGTGCGTCTTCATCCACTCCTCGTGCGCCGGGACGGGCTCTCCCACGACGTA
>CAIXSE010000324.1 GCA_903921965.1 uncultured Thermoleophilia bacterium
GCTGAACGGTACGCGCATCTCGTCCTCCTCCCTCAGAACTGCCGCAGGAAGCGGACGTCGTTGTCGTAGAACAGGCGCAGGTCGGGGATGTCGTGCTTGAGCATGGCCATGCGCTCCACTCCCATACCGAAGGCGAAGCCCGTGTACCGCTCCGCGTCGTAGTCGACGAAGTCGTACAGCGCGGGGTCGACCATGCCGGCGCCCATGATCTCCAGCCAGCCGGAGTGCTTGCACGAGCGGCAGCCCTTGCCGCCGCAGAGGCCGCAGTTCACGTCGACCTCGATGCTGGGCTCGGTGAACGGGAAGAAGTGAGGCCGGATCCTGATGCTGCGGTCCGGCCCGAAGAACTCGCGCGTGAAGTGCGCCACGGTGCCCTTGAGGTCGGCCAGGGTGATGCCCTCGTCGACGACGAGGCCCTCGACCTGGTGGAACATGGGTGTGTGCGTGGCGTCGGAGTCGCGCCGGTACACCTTGCCGAGGCACACCACGTAGACCGGGGGCTGCTGCTGCTCCATGACCCGCACCTGCACGGGAGAGGTGTGGGTGCGCAGCAGGACGCCGCGGTCGGCGTCGACCACGGCCTCGGGCATGGTCTCGCGCTGCTCGACGACCCAGAACGTGTCGTGGGCGGAGCGCGCGGGGTGGCTGGGCGGCGTGTTGAGGGCCGTGAAGTTGTAGTAGTCGAGCTCGACCTCGGGGCCCTCGGCGATCTTGTAGCCGAGGCCGATGAAGATGTCTTCGACCTCGCTGATCGTCTGGCTGATGAGGTGCTGGTGACCGGCGGGGAACGGGACGCCGGGCAGGGTGACGTCGAGGCGCTCGGTGGCCAGCGAGGCCGAGAGGGCCGCGCGCTTGAGCTCGGCCTCGCGCTCGTCGACGAGCGCCTCCAGCTCCTTGCGGATGAGGTTGCCGCCCTTGCCGACCAGCGGGCGGTCGGCCTCCGGCAGGCTCGGGATGGAGCGCAGGAACTCCGTGAGCGCGCTCTTGCGGCCGAGCACCTGCACGCGCGCCTGCTCGAGCGCGGCGAGGTCGTGGGCATGCGCGATGGCCTCGAGGCCGGTGTGGTAGATGGCGGCGAGGCCGGGGGCTCGCTGCCTCAGCTCCTGCAGGTGGGCGTCGTCCATGGTCATCCTTCCGTGGCCGCCGCGGCCGGGCGCGGCGCTTCGTGAGCGCCGGCCTGCCGGCGCGAGAACTCGTAGAGGGCGATGGCGCCGGCCACACCGGCGTTGAGCGATTCGACGGCCTGCGGCCGGCCGGGCGCGAGCGCGATCGTGACCGGTCGCGTGACGTGCGGCGCCGCCTGCTCCGAGATGCCGGCGCGCTCGGCGCCGACGACGAGGACGGCGGGGCGCCGCAGGGCGGCGAGGTGGATGGGCTCGCCGCCGTGCGCCGCGAGGCCGACGACCTCGGCGCCGGGCAGCCGCGACACGAGGTCGGCGAGCGGCACGTCCTGGTAGAGCGGCAGCGCGAACACGGCCCCCATGCCGGCGCGCACCGTCTTGGGGCCGTACAGGTCGGCGGTGCCGGGCGCCGCCACGAAGGCGGCGGCGCCGAAGGCCACCGCCGCGCGCTGCAGCGTGCCGACGTTGCCGGGGTCGCCGACGGCGTCGGCGTACACGACGAGCAGGTCGTCGCCGGAGCCGGGCGGCGGCGCGAACGGGCGCCGCCCGGGCAGCGGGAACACGGCCATGACGTCGGCCGGCGTGTCGAGGGTGCCGATCTTGTGCGCCACGTGTTCCTCGACCGGGTAGACGGCCGGCGGCGGCCCGGCGGGCGGCGCGCCGCCCGCCGAAGCAGCGCCGGCCTCGCCGGTCAGCCCCAGCCGCAGGACCAGTTCGCCGGCGCGCTCCGCGCGCACGAAGACGACCTGCGGCCGGTGGCCGGCGGCGAGGCCGGCCATGACGAGGTCGGCGCCTTCCACGAGGAAGGCGCCTTCCCGGTCACGGAACTTGCGCTGGCGCAGCGACGCCGCCCTCTTGACGAGGGCGTTCTGCGTGCTGCCGAGCGGCTCTCCTAAAACCCCAAGCGACTCGCC
>CAIXSE010000325.1 GCA_903921965.1 uncultured Thermoleophilia bacterium
CAAGACCACGCTCGTCAACCTCCTGCTGCGCTTCTACGAGATCGACGGCGGCCGCATCCTCATCGACGGCGTCGACACGCGCTGCATGACGCGCAGCGACCTGCGCAGCCTGTTCGGCATGGTGCTGCAGGACACGTGGCTGTTCAGCGGCACGATCCGCGACAACATCGCCTACGGCCGCGAGGGCGCCACCGAGGAGGAGGTCCGCGCGGCGGCGCGGGCGGCGCGCGTGGACCACTTCGTGCGCGCGCTCCCCGACGGCTACGACACGGTGCTGGACGACGAGGCCACCAACGTGTCGCAGGGCGAGCGGCAGCTGCTCACCATCGCCCGGGCCTTCCTCGCCGACCCCGACGTCCTCATCCTCGACGAGGCCACCAGCTCGGTCGACACGCGCACCGAGGTGCTCATCCAGCAGGCCATGAACGAGCTCATGAAGGAGCGCACGAGCTTCGTGATCGCCCACCGGCTCTCGACGATCCGCGGCGCCGACACGATCCTCGTGATGGACAAGGGCCACATCATCGAGCAGGGCACCCACGAGGAGCTCATGGCCGCCGCCGGCTTCTACCACGACCTCTACGCGAGCCAGTTCGAGGAGGCGCTCGAAGCAGCGTCGTGACGCCGGCCTGCGCACGGCCGGACGTCGGCGCGCGACATTGCCGACCGGCAACGTTTGACCGTCGGGTAAGATGTGCCGGGGGGAGCGACTGGGGCCGGAGGACGCATGGACGACGTGTACGGCGACCCGCGTCTCGACGAGACGGCGGCCATCAGGCTGCAGGACCTGCTCGACGTCGACAGGCTCCAGCAGGTGTTCGACAGCTTCGCGCTGGCCGGCGGGTTCGTGACGGCGGTCCTCGACGCCCGCGAGAACGTCCTCACTGCGTCCGGGTGGCAGGAGGTCTGCACCCTGTTCCACCGCGCCTCGCCGGAGGCCGCCGAGCGCTGCCGCCGCAGCGACGCCTTCATCAGGCGCCACCTCGGCGAGAGCGGAGGCCTGGTCCGCTACCAGTGCGAGAACGGCCTCGTGGACGTCGCCTGCCCCATCGTGGTCGGCGGCGAGCACGTCGGGACGCTGTTCACCGGGCAGTTCTTCGAGGGCCGTCCCGACCTCGAGCGCTTCCGCGAGCAGGCGCGCCGCTTCGGCTTCGACGAGGGCGCCTACCTCGACGCGGTCCGGCGCGCCCCCGTGCTCGAGCCGGACGAGGTCGAGAAGCGCGAGCGCTTCATCCGGGACCTCGCGGAGGTCCTCGGTGCGATGGCGCTCGACCGCCTCAACGCGGCCCGCTCGGCCGCTTCGCAGGAGCAGCGCGAGCTCCTGTTGCAGGCCGTCGTCGACAGCGCCCCGTTCGGCGCCCACATGTACCGCCTCGACGACGACGACGACGGCCGGCTGGTGTTCGTCGGCTACAACCGCAAGGCCGGGGAGATGCTCGGCGTGGATCACGAGCGGTTCGTGGGGCTCACGCTCGAGGAGGCGTTACCCGGCCTCGTCGGCACCGACACCGCGGACGCCTGCCGCCGCATCGCGCGGGACGGCGGTGTCTACGACGTCGACCAGTACGCCTACGACGCCGACGGCATCGCCGGTGTGTTCGAGGTCCACGCCGTCGGCTTCGGCCCGCGCCGCGTCTCGGTGTTCTTCCGCGACGTCACCGAGAAGCGCAGGGCCGAGGCCGACCTCCGCAACGCCCAGGAGATGCTCGACCTCGCCCAGTCGGCGGCCCACGCGGGCTTCTGGAGCTGGGACGTGCCGACCGGCAAGATCACCTGGTCGCCCCCCTTCTTCGCCCTCTTCGGGCTTCCCGCGGACGCCGAGGCATCGTTCGACACGTGGCGAGCCGTCCTGCATCCGGACGACCGGGAGGCGGCGGAGGCCCGGATCACGGAGTCGCTCGAGCGTCACGCGACGCTGGAGAACGAGTACCGTATCGTGCTGGGCGACGGCTCGGTGCGCTGGATCGGGGCGGCAGGTACGGCCACGTACGCGGCCGACGGGACTCCCCTGCGCATGGCGGGCATCTGCCTCGACATCGACGAGCGCAAGCGGCGCGAGGAGGAGATACGCGCGCTGAACGAAGACCTCGAGGCGCGCGTGGAGGAGAGGACGCGGGAGCTGACGGAGGCCAACCGCGAGCTGCAGGACTTCGTGTACGCGGTCTCGCACGACCTGCGCTCGCCGCTCCGCTCCCTGGACGGGTTCAGCGAGGTGCTGCTCGAGGACTACGTGGAGGTGCTCGACGACGAGGGCAAGGACTCGTTGCAGCGGATCCGCAGCGCCTCGCAGCGCCTCGCCGAGCTCATCGACGCCCTGCTCGGCCTTTCGCGGGTCGGGCGGCGCGACGTGCTGGTCACCGACGTCGACGTGAGCGGCGAGGCCCGGGCCATCCTCGCGCGGCTGGCCGCTCAGGAGCCGGAGCGCTCAGTCGAGGTGGTGGTGGACGGCGGCCTGCGCGCGCGGGCGGACGCCGCCCTCACGGGCATCGTCCTCGAGAACCTGCTGGGCAACGCGTGGAAGTTCATGGCCGGCGCGGACCTCGCGCGCATCGACGTGGGCGCGGAGGTCCAGCACGACGTCCGCGTGTTCTACGTGCGTGACAACGGCGCGGGCTTCGACGGCGCCCGTGCGGAGGAGGTCTTCCGCCCGTTCGCGCGGTTGCACGGATTGGCCGAGTTCCCCGGCACCGGCATCGGGCTGGCGACGGCACGCCGTGCGCTGGCCGTCATGGGGGGCCGCTGCTGGGCGGCCAGCGCGCCCGGCGAGGGCGCCACCTTCTTCTTCACGCTCGGCCCGGACTGAGGCGCGACTCCGCCCGGGCGCGGTACGTGCCGATACAGGTACGCACGGACCACGAGACGCGGGCGGGAGGGAGAGAGTGACCGACGGGAGCATGGGCCGCGGCGCGCTGCGGCGCTTCTTCGCGCCGCCGCGCTTCGCCGACGCCGACGCGACCGCGCGGGCGCGCATGGTGTACTGGATGGCGGGGACCATCGCGCTGGTCACGACGGTCTCGCAGCTGGTGCTCTTCGCGCTCGACCCCGGCGACTACCGCCGGTTCCTGCTGATCACCGCCGTCGTCTGGGTGATCTGCCTGGGCGACCTGCTGCTGGTCCAGCGCGGCCGTATCGGCGCTGCCGGGTGGTTCCAGACGCTCGCCGTCTGGGCGGCGATGACCCTGTCGGCCTGGACGTCGGGCGGCGTCGGTGCGCAGTCGATCACCGCCCAGCTCGTCGTCGTGGCGCTGGGCGGCATGCTGGTGGGCTGGCGCGGGGGTCTTGGCTTCGCGGGGCTGGCGCTGGGCACCATCACCGGCCTCGCTCTGGCGGAGGCCGCCGGCGTCCTGCCCGCTCCCGCGGTGCTGCAGACGACGGCGTCCCGTGCCGTCGTCGTGGGGACGTACGTCGTCGTGCTGGCGGTCGTGCAGCTGCTCGTGATGCGGAACCTCCAGGGCGCTCGCGACCGGGCGGTGCGGGAGCTCGAGGAGCGTCGTGCCGCGGAGACCTTCTCGGACACGCTGATCGACACGGCCCCGGCCATCTTCTTCGTGGTCGACGCCGACGGACGCCGGCTGCGCTGGAACCGCCGCTTCGAGGAGCTCGTGGGCCTGGACGCGACCGGTTTCGCGGAGCTCGGCCCCCTGGAGACGGTCGTGGAGGAGGACCGCCCCTTCGTCGCCCGGAAGCTGGCGGAGGCGCTCGAGACCGGGTCGTCGGAGATGGTCGCGCGGCTGCGGTCGCCGGGCGGTCCCCGCGACGTCCTGCTCACGGGACGGCGGCTCGAGGTGGAGGGTGTCCCGGCGGTCGCCGGCTTCGGGCTCGACATCACCGACCTGCGGCGCGCCGAGGCGGAGGTGCGCGCCCTGAACGACGACCTCGAGGGCCGCGTCGCCGAACGCACGCAGCAGCTCGAGGACGCCCTGCGTGCGCTCGAGTCCTTCAGCTACTCGGTGTCGCACGACCTGCGCACGCCGCTGCGCGGCATCAACGGCTACGCGACGATCCTCGAGGAGGACTACGCGCAGGTGCTCGACGACGAAGGCAGGCGGCAGCTCACGCGCATCCGCGACAACACGCGACGCATGGCCCAGCTCATCGACGACCTGCTCGCGTTCTCGCGGCTCGGCCGGCAGCAGATCGTGCGCGAGGTCGTGGACATGGGCGCGCTGGCGACGGCGGTGTTCGCCGAGGTCGTGCCGGCGGAGCGCAGCGCGGACGCCGACCTCGAGATCGGCGTGCTGCCGGAGGCGTGGGGCGACCCCGCGATGCTCCGGCAGGTGTGGGTCAACCTCCTCGACAACGCGGTCAAGTTCTCCGCCCCGGACGGGAGGCTGACGGTCGAGGTCGGCGCGCGCGAGGCCGAGGGACAGTCGGTCTACTGGGTGCGCGACCGCGGGGTGGGCTTCGACGCGCGGTACGGCGAGAAGGTCTTCTCGGTGTTCGAGCGCCTGCACGGTGACGAGTACGAGGGCACGGGGATCGGCCTGGCCATCTGCAGGCAGATCGTCGAGGCGCACGGCGGCCGCGTGTGGGCCGAGTCCACGCCCGGCGCCGGAGCGACGTTCTTCTTCTCGCTGCCCCGCGCGGCGGCGCGCGATGCTGAGGCCGGGGACGAAGGGTCCCCCGCGCCGTGAACCGCCGCGCGCGCACCGTCGCCGGCGACGTCGCCGCGGCGGAGCTCGGGCTCACCCTGCCGCACGAGCACCTCGTCAGTGCGCTCACGAGCAAGCTGGCGCCGCCCGAGGACGACCCGTCGTGGCCGCTGCTTGACGCCCCCATCACCGCCGCACTCGCAGCCGCCGTGCGCGCCGCTCCGTACTCGAGCCGCGACAACCTCACGATGACGGAGGACCTGGCGCTCGCGGAGCTGCTCGAGTTCGGGCAGGAGGGCGGCGGCGCCGTGGTCGACCAGACGGCGTCGGACCTCGGCAGGGACCTGCCGGCGCTGCGCCGGCTGGCGGCGGCGACCGGTCTGCACGTCATCGCCGCCTGCGGCGTCTACCTGCCGCTGTCGGCCGAGGGCCTGGAGCGCCGCGACCCGGGGGAGCTCGCGGCCGGCTGGGTCGCGGAGCTGACCGCCGACCCGGCCGCGGGCGGCGTGCCCTGCGGCGTGATCGGCGAGATCGCCGTGTCGGCGCGGCTGCGCCCGGCGGAGCGGGTGGCGCTGCTCGCGGCGGCGCAGGCGCACGCCGCCACCGGAGCGCCGGTGTCGCTCCACGCGGTGCTGCCGGAGACGGCGCTCGCCGCGCTCGACCTGCTCGCGGCCGAGGGCGTCGCTGCCGGCCGCGTCGCGGTGAGCCACGCCGACTCGCTCGTGGACCGCGGGTACCAGCGCGAGCTGGCCGCCCGCGGCGTCTTCGTGGAGTTCGACTACCTCGGCTGGCACCACGTCGCCGGGCCCGACGCGAACGGTGACGGCGACCGCGAGCGGGTCGCCGCCGCGGCCGCGCTCATCCGCGGCGGCGCGGCCGGCCAGGTGCTGCTCTCGCAGGACGTCGTCACCCGCATCCAGTGCACGAGCTTCGGCGGCGGCGGGTACGTCCACATCCTCCGCGCCCTCGCGCCGTTGTTCGAAGCGGAGGGTGTGTCCCGCGACGAGCTCCGCGCCGTGATGACGCACAACCCGGCGGCCTGGCTGGCCTGGTCCTGACCTCCGGCAGGCGGCTTCGCTCGTCCCGGACGTCCTCACAGTACGCGCGACGGGCGGGGGAGGCCCTGCGGCCTCCCCCGCCCGTCTGGTCCCGCGTCCGCCCGGCCTGGGGGGTCGGGCCGGGCGGACGGCCGGTTCCTCGCACCCGCGCCGCTCAGACGCGCTCCACCTCGGCGGCGCGGCCGGCGGCCACGTAGTAGGCGGCCACGATGAGCGCCACCAGGAACGGCGTGGCCAGCAGCATCAGCAGGCCGTTGGCGAGGGAGCCGATCACGACGCCGATGATGACGAGGGCGACGTGCTCCCAGAAGGCGCCCTTCACGATGCGGTAGCTCTCGCCCATCGCGTCGCCGAAGCCCATGCCGCGGTCGACCATGACCGGGAAGACGTAGAGCCAGATCGCCGCGAGCAGGATGCCGCCGACGATGGTGACGGACGCGAGGCCGATCAGGATGGCCAGCACCCAGAAGGCCCCGAAGAAGGACCAGAAGCGGTTGAACTGGTCGAAGACGTCGCCGACGTGGGGCGTCCTGCCGTCGCGCACGCGCCCCACGACCATCCCGTAGAGGCCGCCCATCAAGGGACCGGCGAGGATGCCCAGCGTGAGGACGCTGAGGAGGCCGGCCACGATGGTGCCGATGATGAGGACCCCGAGGTCCTTCACGAAGAGGCGCCAGCCGCCCTTGAAGGCGAGGCCGAAATCGAAGTTCTGCGTGCCTGCATCTGTGGTGGTGACGACGGTGCTCATGGTCTCCTCCTGTGGTCGCCCGTGTCTGGGACCAGCCTAGAGGAGCGCCCGCCGGACGTCGTCACACCGGCGGAGGAACCTGGGGTCGGCCGCCGGTGGCATCTTCGCGGCGGTCGCCTGACCCCCGCAGGGGTACGGGTCGCCCGCACGGGGGATGCCTGGGCCGCGGCGCACACGCCCCCTGCGGGTCCGCCGCCCGCCAACGCTTCCGGACCGGTGCCGCCGGGTAGGACGCCCGTGTGGAGCCCCGACGTGAAAGGAGTGTGCGGCATGCTGTGCAGTCTCACCACGAAGCTGGGTGACGACCAGCTCGCGCGGATCGACGCCCTCGAGAAGGAACTGGGTGTGACCCTGCTGGCGTTCAGCTGCCACCCCCTCGACCCGGCGAGCATCGACGACGGCCAGCTGGGCCGCGTCAAGGACCTCGAGGAGAAGCTCGGCGTCTCGCTGGTGGCCGTCGCCGCCTGACCCTCGCCGGCACCGGCGCACGGCGGCACGCGGAGGGGGGAGCCGCGTGCGGCGCCGTCTCGTCGCGCCTGTAGACTTGCGGCAGCGTCCGACCAGAGAGTGAAAGGAGCTCACCCGTGGCGACCATGAAGGGCAGCGAGACCGAGAAGAACCTCCTGAAGGCGTTCGCCGGCGAGAGCCAGGCCAAGAACCGGTACACCTTCTTCGCGAAGCAGGCCGTCAAGGACGGGTACGAGCAGATCGGCGCCCTCTTCCTCGAGACGGCGCTGAACGAGGAGCAGCACGCCAAGGTGTTCTTCAAGCACCTCGAGGGCGGTCCCGTGGAGATCACCGCGACCTATCCCGCCGGCGTCATCGGCAGCACCGCCGAGAACCTGGCCGCCGCCGCCGACGGCGAGAACGAGGAGTGGACGCAGCTGTACCCGGCCTTCGCCGACGTGGCCGAGGCCGAGGGTTTCAAGGCCGTGGCCACGTCCTTCCGCCAGATCGCCAAGGTGGAGGCCAGGCACGAGCAGCGGTACCGCAAGCTGGCGGCCAACATCGAGCGCGGCCACGTCTTCGAGAAGGCCGACTCCGTCAGCTGGGTCTGCCGCAAGTGCGGCTACGTGCACCAGGGCACCACGGCGCCCAAGGTGTGCCCGGCCTG
>CAIXSE010000326.1 GCA_903921965.1 uncultured Thermoleophilia bacterium
CGAGGTGCACCCGGAACATCGTGTTCGGGAGGGCCTCGATGACCTCACCTTCTATCTCGATGGCTTCTTCTTTGTTCGCCATACTCCCTACTCGTCGTCAGACAGCGGCCTGACATACTACCATATCGATGCAAGGCCGCAAAACACGGCCCGCCGTCTCACGCTCCGGCAGCCTCGGAACGCCGGCGAGTCAGCACCCTGGGCTTCTTCTTGCCCACCGCGACCGTGTGCTCGAAGTGGGCCGACAGTGACCCGTCGACGGTGGAGATGCTCCAGCCGTCGTCGGCCACGTACACCTCGTGCCCCCCCGCGTTCACCATGGGCTCGATGGCGAACACCATGCCTTCTTCGAGCCTGGGGCCGCGGTCGGGCTCCCCGTAGTTGGGGATCTGCGGGTCTTCGTGCATCTCGCGGCCCACGCCGTGCCCCACCAGCGAGCGCACGACGCTGAACCCGGCGGCTTCGACGACCTCCTGGACGGCGTGAGAGACGTCGCCCAGGCGGCGGCCCTCGTGGCACTGGGTCAGGGCCGCCTCGAGCGACTCGCGCGTGACGTCGAGCAGGCGCTGCGCCTCGGGCTCGACGGCGCCCATCGGCAGGGTGATCGCCGAGTCGGCCACGTAGCCGTCGAGGGTGACGCCGACGTCGATACTGAGCAGGTCACCATCGCAGACGCGGTAGGGCCCCGGGATGCCGTGCACGACCATGTCGTTCGGCGACGCGCAGATGGACGCCGGGAAGCCGCGGTACCCCAGGAACGTGGGCACGCCGCCGCGTCCGCGGATGAGCCGTTCGGCGAGGCGGTCGAGCTCGGCGGTGGTGACGCCGGGGCGCGCCTCGGCGGCGAGCATGTCGAGGCAATCCGCCAGGATGGTGCCCGCGGCGTCGATCTTGCCGACCTCGGATTCGGACTTGCGGACGATCACGCGTCAGCTCACGAGCGTGGCCTTGACCTGCTCGTAGACCTCGTCGGGGTGCTTGCCGCCCCCCGACGCGCTCACGAGCACGCCTTTGTCCGTGTAGTAGCCGATGAGCGGAGCCGTCTGCTCTTCGTAGACCGCGATACGGTTGCGCACCGTGTCCTCGTTGTCGTCGGCGCGCTGTGTGAGCTCGCCGCCGTCGACGTCGCAGACGGCGTCGGCCTTCGGCGGGTCGAACGTGATGTTGTAGACCCTGCCGCACACCGCGCACGAGCGGCGCCCGGCGATGCGCTGCACCAGCTCCTCCGCCGGGACGTCGATCAGCACGACGTGTGTGATCTGCCTGCCGTCCTCGGCCAGCATGGCGTCCAGCTCTTCGGCCTGACGCACGGTCCGCGGGAACCCGTCGAGCAGGAACCCTTCGGCCGCATCCGGCTCGGCGAGCCGGTCCCGGACGACACCGATCACGACCTCGTCCGGGACCAGGCGGCCGCTCTCCATGTACTTCTGCGCCTCGCGTCCCATCTTGGTACCTCTGGCGACCGCGTCACGCAGCATCTCGCCCGTGGAGACGTGCGGGAGCTCGTAGTCCGCGACGATGCGCGTGGCCTGCGTGCCTTTGCCCGCGCCGGGGCCACCGAGAAGGATCACGTTGCGCTGGGACATCTCCGTCTCCTACTTGAGGAAGCCCTCGTAGTGGCGCATGAGGAGCTGGGCCTCCATCTGCCGCATGGTGTCGAGCGCGACGCCGACCACGATGAGCAGGGACGTGCCGCCGAAGTAGAACGGCACGTTGAGGAAGCGCGACATGATCCACGGCAGCACCGCCAGGGCGGCCAGGAACAGGGCGCCCGGCAGCGTCAGCCTCGTGAGGATTCGGTCGAGGTACTCGGCCGTGGGCCGGCCGGGACGCACGCCCGGCACGAAGCCGCCGTACTTCTTGAGGTTGTCGGCCTGGTCGATGGGGTTGAACGTCACGGCCGTGTAGAAGTACGTGAAGATGATGATGAGGATGGCC
>CAIXSE010000327.1 GCA_903921965.1 uncultured Thermoleophilia bacterium
CCAGATGTGGGACCTGCTCTCGCGCCTGGTGCCCATCATGCTCATCCTGGCGCTGCTCGTCGCCTTCTTCATCGTGCTGCGCCTCACCTGGCGCTGGCTGCGAGGGGCGGCGGCCGACGAAGACTGAGAAGAAGGGGCGCCTGCCGGCGCCCCTTCTTCTTGCGCTCGTCGGTCCCGCAGGGTTCAGACCCCTTCGACCGCCTCCAGGCGGCCGCTCTTCACCGCGGCGGCGAAGGCCTGGTAGTCGCGTTCGTTCTGGTCCGCGTACCGCTTCGAGAAGTCGACGATCGCCCTGTCGAACGCGTCGCCCTTGCCCAGGTACGCGCCGATCGCCACGGCGTCGCCCGAGCGCGCGTGGGCGCGCGCCAGCGTCCAGCCGCAGATGCCGGCGTAGAAGTCCATGCCCATCGGGATCATCTGCTCCACGTCGAGGGAGATCTTCATGTCGCGCAGCTGGCGCCAGTAGTAGTAGCGTCCGGCCTGCGCCCCCTTGCTCCAGCCGAGGTAGATGTCGCTGGCGGCCTGCATGAGGCGCTGGCCCTGCACCACGCGCTCGCCGTGATTGGCGTAGCGGCTCACCGGCAAGTGCTCCTCGAGCACTGAGGCCGCGGCCTCCTTGACCTGCAGGAACAGCGGGTCGCTCTCGTCGCGGCCCTGCAGCAGGACGATGAAGGCGCGCGTGCCGACGCTGCCGACGCCGACGACCTTGCGTGCCACGTCGACGACCTTGAACTTCTCGAGCAGGTGGCGGCGGTCCGGCTGGAGCGAGGCCCGGTACTCGCGGAACTGCCGGTGGACCACCGCCTCGACCTCGTCACGTGAGAGCCCGAAGGCGGCGTCGAGGTCGGCGCCGGCGAGGACGATCGGCGGCTGGCTGACGATGCGGTACTCGCCGTCGACCAGCTGGGCGAGCCTGGTGAGCGCCTGGACGCTGTCGTGGGTGTGCGCCTTCGCCATGAACTCCGTCACCCTGGCGATGCGCCTGGCCACGTCGGCCTTGCCGGCGGCGGTGCTCTGCCTGCGTTCGATCCTGCGCATCCCCTCGAGCACGTCCTCCTCCGCGAGGTGCACGTACCAGACCTCCATGACGCCCATCTGGGCGAACTCGGCCATGGCCTCGCGATACGCCCGCACCGCCGTGAGCGTCACCCGTTCCTGGTCGGTCCTGCTGTACCCGTTGTGGCGGGCGGCGATGGTGAAGCTGGCGGCGAGGCGCTTGACGTCGTACTCGAACGGGCCGGGCAGCGTCTCGTCGAAGTCGTTGAGGTCGAACACGAGCGTGCGTTCGGGAGAGGCGTAACCGCCGAAGTTGGAGAGGTGGGCGTCGCCGCAGAGCTGCGCGCTGAGGCCGGCGCGCGGCGTGTCCTTGAGGTCGTCGGCCATGATGCGCGCCGCGCCGCGGTAGAAGGTGAACGGCGAGACCAGCATGCGCCCGTGGCGCACCGGGATGAGGTCGGGCTCCCGGGTGGCCTCCTGCGCCTCGAGCAGCACGACCGGGTCGGGCCGGTCGGCCGCGGGCTTCCAGCCCACGTGGCTCGCCCGGGCGACCGCGTCCCGGCGCTCCTTGCCGAGCGCCTTCCGCTCGGCCACCGTGAGGTGCACGACTTTCTTGAGCTGCACCGACCTGTCGTCCATGACTCCTCACCTTCTGCGCGCAGGCGGCGCGCCGAGCCGCTGAAGCGTGCAGTACGGTACCCGCCGAAGGCGCCGAGGTGTACATCGGCGGACCCCGAGCCCCGGCCTTCCCGGTCCGCCCGGCGGAGGACGCGCCGGGCACGCGGCGCCCTCAGGCGGCCGGGCCGGGCGCTGCGGGGGCGCCGGCGACCCGCGCCGCCTGGCGCGCCGCCATGCGGCGCTGCAGCGGCGGCGTCACGATCATCACCGTCGCCATGGACAGCACGATGAGCGCGACCAGCGTCGAGCTCGCGGCCAGCATGAACCCGGTGAGCAGGACGACCATGAGCGGGGTGCGGAAGAGCGGGTACAGGGCACCGGTCATGATGCCGGCCACGAGGATCGTCACCGGCATGCCCGGCAGCACGAGGTTGATGGCCAGCGCCACGCTCGTCGAGGCGAAGATGAGCGGGAACGTGGGCCCGCCCAGGAACCCGCCCTTGAACCCGACGGCGAGCAGGGCGAGCTTGGCGACGGCCATGACCAGCAGGAGCGCGACGCCGTAGCCCGCCGCGTCCGCGATCACCGTCTGCACCTGCGACTCGCCGGAGAACAGCATGACCGGCGCGAAGACGCCGACGACGCTGAAGACCGCCCCGGCGGCGAGGGCGCGCAGCACGATGCGCTCCTTGAGGCGCCCCAGGAACCGCTCGGCCGCCTTCATGAAGATGCCCGTCAGCACCGCCAGGACGAGGCCGATGAGGCCGAGGGGCACCATGGCGAAGGCGTCGACGAGCCGGATGGTGGTGACGGCCGGCAGGTGCAGGAAGTTGACGAACCCCGTGTCGTGCAGGGCGTAGAAGACGGCGTAGCCGACGCCGCCGCCGATGAGGTTGGCGGGCAGGACGGCGAGCCCGCTCTGCCGCGTCCCGGCCACCTCGGTGCCGAGGACGGCCGCGAAGACCGGGTTCTCGAGCAGGCCGTTGTAGCCGGAGGCCACGGCGGCGTAGACGAGCTTGGCGCGGTGCTCGGCGGGGATCTTGAGCAGGTCGCAGTACATCGCCGCGATGCGGCTGGCGAGGTTGCCGATGGCGCCCTCGGGGCCGAGCACGGCGCCCGACCACAGCGAGGCAAGCGAGGTCGCCGCGGTCGCGGGCAGCAGCTTCCACTTGATGTGGTCGACGTC
>CAIXSE010000328.1 GCA_903921965.1 uncultured Thermoleophilia bacterium
GGCTCGTCTGCCACCACCACCGGCTTCGCGGCCACGGTCGACTGGCCGGGTGCGACTACCGCTCAGCCTTCGGGCACCACGCACGAGGACTCCGCGCTCCTGCGCATCGACAACCGCGGCACGTGCGTCCAGTGCCACGTGCCGTCGTTCCAGGGTCCGGTGGTCGTCGGTCTCAGCGCCACCACAGGTGCTTCGACGATCAACATCTACGGCAGCCACTTCGGTCCGTCGTACGTGTCGGGCACGAGCCTGATCTACTTCTCCACCGCCTCCGGTACGCCGTCGCAGACCGTCATGGTCAACATGGCCACCTGGACCGGCACGTGGAGCGACTCCACCATCACCAACGTGTCCACCGCGGGCCTCACCGCCGGCCGCACGTACAACGTGCGTGTCTACAACGGTCAGCGCGCCAACCGCGAGAGCACGGACCAGTACACCGCTCCGTGATCTGAAGCTTCACCGAGCGAACCGGGACCGGCCCAGGTCGGTCTCCTAAGTCAGTAAGAAGTGGCGGGGAGGGGCTCTGCCCCTCCCCGCCACTGTTCGGGACCGGAGACGGTCCCGGCGAAGGGGCGGCAGCAGCCCGTGGGCTGGAGGGACCGCGGACGCGACCGCAGGGCGTTTCTCGGGGAGTGATCGGGGAGTGATGCACGTGGCGAGAGAAATCCGGAATCGAGGCAGAAGCGTGGGTGCCAGCCTCCGTCGCACTGTGGTGGTGCTCGCGCCGCTGGTGATCCTGGTGCTCCTCGCCTGCGCACCCGCGGTCTGGGC
Organism: uncultured Thermoleophilia bacterium; assembly: GCA_903921965.1. Next base: position 775 of record CAIXSE010000328.1, read on the forward strand.
CCAGCCGGGTTGGGAGCACGGAGGGGCCACGGCCCAGACCTGCTCCACGCCGGAGGGGTGCCACCCGTTGATGGGCGACCGCACCAACCTCACGTGCACCAAGTGCCACCCCGATTTCACGGCGCCCCAGGGCAGGTACTGCTGGACCTGCCACGCGCCCGGTGAGGACATCTCGGCGCAGGACTGGAACGCCGGCGCGTGCACCCAGTCGTGCCACCTCTTCAGCGACGGCGGCGGCGACGACTGCGCCGAGTGCCACGGCGGCTACTCGGTGGCGTTCAGCCACGGCACCACGCCGCACGGCGGCGCCGACTCCGCGCCGTGCACCTCGTGCCACGCGGTGAGCAAGTCGATCGTCAACGGCAGCGCGAGCCCGCACCACGGCGGGAAGCTTCCCGACGTGGGCGACTGCGAGTCGTGCCACAACGGCCAGCAGGCCTCGGCCCAGGTGGGCCACGCCGGCCTGGCCTGCACCAGCTGCCACAACGGCATGGACAGGCCCGCCGTCCCGGCCACCTGCAACAAGTGCCACGCGGCGAAGACGTACGGCACCGGCAACTGCGTCCAGTGCCACGGCACCGAGCAGATCCACAGCAAGGACCCCGGCGCGAAGCAGAAGCAGTGCTCCGCCTGCCACGCCGACAAGACCACCGGCCATTACCCGGGGCTGGGGACGTGCACGACGTGCCACAAGGACGCCGGTGCGTACCACCACCAGGGTGCGGCGCCCACGCCCGTCGACCAGTGCGCAACGTGCCACAAAGACAAGCAGTCGCACGACGGCATCAAGGACTGCGGCTTCTGCCACGACGGCATGAACAGGCCGGACCAGTCGGTGGTCTGCAGCCAGTGCCACCAGTTCGGTGACAAGAAGCTCCCGGAGTGCACCGTCTGCCACAGCAAGCAGGGCATGACGAAGCACGACCAGGTGCACTCGAGCACCCCGGGCGCGGGCGTCACCTGCGCCACGTGCCACAAGCCGCACTACGTCGAGCTCGGCGCCTGCGCCACGTGCCACGCCGAGACGCCGCTGATGCACCACGGCGCAGCCAGGGTGCAGGCATCGGCGATGACGCTCGCGGCGACGCCGAAGGCGGTGAAGAAGCGTGGCAAGGCCGTGCTGACGGGCGTGCTCACCAGCGGCGGGAAGCCGCAGGAGGCCCAGCCGGTGGTGCTGCAGGCGCTGCCCAAGGGTGCGAAGAAGTACAAGACCGTGACCACGCTCACCACCGGCGCCGACGGCGGGTTCTCCGCCACGGTCAAGCCGGTGAAGACCACGGTCTACCGCGCCGTCTGGCAGAGCACCGGGTCGACCAGCACGCTCGTCATCTCACCCGCCGGGGCCGGCGTCATGGTGCGCGTGAAGTGACCCGCTGACGAGAGCGGGACCAGGGTTTCGCGGGCCGGCGTGCGCGAGCACGCCGGCCCGCGCGCGTACGGGGGGCTCCCCGCGCGCCCTCCGCGGTGACATACTGCCGCCCATGGTCCCGCAGGCCCCCACGGGAAGGTGAGATGGAGTCCGCTGCCGCAGACCGGCGCCCGCGCGTGATCCTGCGCGCCTGCCCGTCGTACGACGCGGCGCGCATCCGCACCATCGTCCGCGAGGGCATGGAGGAGCTCGGCCTGCGGCCCGAGGGCCGCACGCTCGTGAAGCCCAACCTCGTGGCCGGCGGCGAGCTGTTCGCCAACGCGCACACGCGGGCCGAGTTCTTCGAGGGCGTCGTGCGGGCGCTCAGGGACCGCGACGCCGGCCGCATGACCGCCTTCGCCGTCGGCGAGCGCAGCGGCGTGACCATCCCCACCCGGCTGGCGTACGCCGACTCCGGGTTCGACCGTGTCATCAGGCAGACCGGCCTCCGCCGCTTCTGCTTCGACGAGGAGCGGCAGGTGGAGGTCCCGCTGCGGCACGAGGGCCGGCTCCGCGATTCGGTCTTCGTCCCGGAGCCGGTGTCGTCCGCCGACTTCCTCGTGAACTGCCCGAAGTTCAAGTCGCACCCGTGGACCACCGTGACGTTCTCGATGAAGAACTTCATCGGCATCCAGGACGACCGCCACCGCATGATCGACCACGACCACCACCTCAACGCCAAGGTCGCCGACCTGCAGCACGTGATCCAGCCGCGGTTCATCGCCATGGACGCCATCGTCGCGGGGCAGGGCCCGATGCTGACCCCGGAGCCCTTCGACCTCGGGCTGGTGCTCATGGGCGACAACCAGCCGGCGTTCGACGCCGTGTGCTGCAGCATCATCGGCGTCGACCCGCACAGCGTGGAGCACATCCGCGCCGCGCACCAGCAGGGCCTGGGGCCCATCGACCTCGCCGATGTCACCCTGTCGGGTGACGTCACGCTGGAGGAGGCCCAGCGGCGGGCGCGCGGCTTCAAGGTCGGGCTCGAGCGCGTGGAGGACTGGTTCGAGGGCACGAACGTCTCGTGCTACGCCGGACCGCCGACCGAGGACGGCCACCCGGACTACTGCTGGGGCGGGTGCCCCGGCACGCTCCTGGAGGCGTACTCGGTGCTGCGGCGTTTCGACGCGGCGACGGATGCGAAGATGCCGCGGCTGCACGTCGTGTTCGGCGGCTACCGCGGAGACATCCCGGCGCGCCGCGGCGAGAAGGTCGTGTTCGTCGGCGGCTGCACGACCTGGCGTGGCCGGCTCGGGGGCCGCGAGGTCGTTGTCGAGCGGCTGCCGGTGGCGCGCGCGCTGAGGGATCCTCAC
>CAIXSE010000329.1 GCA_903921965.1 uncultured Thermoleophilia bacterium
CCGCTGCCGATCCAGCGGTCGACCTCGCCCGTCGCGCCGCGCAGCAGGTGGTAGATGTTGGCGCTGTCGTCGACCACGATCACGACGAACTGCCAGGCGAGCAGGGCGAGCGCCCCGACGATGACCAGGGTCACGAGCAGCGTGCCCACGATGCGCGGCACGTGCCAGCGCGCGAGGAGCGAGACCAGCGGGCTCAGCGTGACCGCGAGCACGATGCCGATCACGGCCGGGACGAGCAGGCCGCTGAAGCGCGTGAACAGGTACACCGCGAGGATGACGAGCAGGGCCACGCCGAGCGCGGCCCAGCAGACGCGCCCCCACCGCTCGAGGTGCGACGAGAGACCCTCGGGCGCGGGGTCGCTGCTCACGGCGCGGCCGGTCCGGGATCAGGCGCGGCGACGGGCCCCGGGCCGGCGGCCGGTTCCTGCGCCGGCGACTGCCAGGGCCCGTCCGGGTGCGGCGGCACCAGCAGGGACTGGCCGGGGTCGAGCAGCCGCACCTCGACGTCTGGGGCGGCCTCCGCGGCCATGGCCGCGAACGACTCCGGCCGCGCCCGGGTCTTGCGGAACCAGGCGTACGTGTCTTCCTTCGTCGTGTAGGCCGACCCGGGCAGGTACAGCGTGCCCCAGTGGATCGGCACGGCGATGCGCGGCTCGAGCATCGCGAGCGAGGTGGCGGCCGATCGCGGGCTCATGTGGCGGCCCTCCGGCGGGCGCACGCCCCACGTCTCTATGGGCAGCAGCGCGACGTCGATGCGTTCGTGGATCTGGTCCATCTCGTCGAACATCGCCGTGTCGCCGGCGAAGTAGATGATCGACGAGCCCTGGACGATGAAGCCCAGCGGCTCCGTGGCCGGCGTCACGACCCAGCGCCGCTTCGTGTGCCTGGCGTGCACGGCGATGATGTCGACGTCGCCGACGTGCAGCACCGTGTCGCGCCGCGTCTCGATCACCGTCTTGAAGCCGACCTTGTGGACGGTGCGGCCCACGAGCGGCGGGCCGATGACCACAGCATGCTTGGGCAGCATCTTGAGGGACGCCGTGTCGAGGTGGTCCAGGTGGAGGTGCGAGATGAGGACCGCGTCGAGGTGGTGGTGCGTCCTGGGATCGGGCAACGGACCGTAGCGCCGCAGGGCACCGACCCAGCGCTTGAGTACCGGGTCGGTGATGATGCGCACCCCGTCCATCTCGATCAGCACGGTACCGTGCCCCACGTACGTGACTCGGGTCTCTCCCGTGCGCGCCTGCGCCTCGTGTTCCACCTCGCCCCTCCTCTCGCGGGCCGCGGCCGTGGTGAGCCGTCCCCAGCAAGCGTATCGGCCGCCGGGGCCCGCGTCAGTAGCCCCAGGTCAGCGCGTCAGCCTCCGCCCCCCGGCGAACTCGGAGGCCCACGGCTCGGACGCCAGCGACGCCTCGGCGACGGGCGCCCCGGTGTGTGCGGCGTGGATCATGCGCCCGCCGCCCACGCAGATGCCCACGTGGTGCACGCCGCCGGCCGCGTTGCGGAAGAACACGAGGTCGCCGGCGCGGAGCGCCGACCGCGTGCGCACCGCGCGGCCGGTGAGCGACTGCGGGGCGGCGTCGCGCGGGATCGTCACGCCGAGCACGCGGAACACCGTGTGGGTGAAGCCGGAGCAGTCGAAGCCGAACCCCGACGTGCCGGCCCACAGGTACTGCAGGCCGGTTGACCTGCGCGCCTCGGCGACGACCTGCGCGCCCGTGGGGCGCGGCTGCGCCGCGCCGCGGGCGCGCACGGTGACGGCCGCCGCCGCCGCGTAGAGGGCGCCGCCGGAGGGCGTCGCCACCTTCACCCAGCCGTCGCCCGTGCCCAGCACCGGCAGGCGGGTGGCGCAGGAGACTTCGAGCGCCTTGTCGCCCAGGCCGGGGGACGCGTACAGCCACGCGGTGCGCCGCGTCACGGTGGCGACTCGGTCCGTGGCCTCGGGCGCACGGGCTGTGAGCTGGGCGGTGGGCAGCCAGCCCGGGTAGCCGCGCGCGTCGCGCGGCGTGGGCTGGCCCGCCACGGCCACCCGGGACCACGCGCCCCGGGTCTGCAGCACCGTGACCTCGTCGCCGAGGAGCGCCTGCGTCTCCAGCTTGCCGACCAGCCAGCGCTTCTGCGCCACCGACATGCCGGCGACCCAGGCGCGGGGATCCGCCGGCACGGCGAGCGACGGCGCCTCGACGGCGCGGTCCTCACCCGGGTCGACCCAGAGCGTGGCGACCGACACCGCGATCCAGCGCGTCCTGCCGGCCGCCGCGGCGGGAGCCGCGTCAGCGGCGAGCGTGAGCACGGCGGCGGCCAGCAGCAGCAGCGTGCCGAGCGCCGGGCCCAGCGCCGCGAGCTCGCGAGCGGCGTGCCGGCGCCTCACGACCGCCCGTCCGCCGCCGGCGCGCGCAGCACGCGCAGCGCGTGCGCGTAGCGGGCCAGCTCGTCGAACATGCCCTCGGCGGCGCGCTCGACGCCCTCGTCGCCGCGGAAGCAGCCGTCGTCCAGCCTCTGCTGCACGAAGGGGATGTACACGCCGTCGAAGATCGGGACCACGCGCAGGCCGAGCAGCGTGACGCGCAGCATCTCGGCCGAGCGCGACCCCGCGGAGATGCCGCCGTAGGCCACGATGCCGGCCGGCTTGTGCGCCCACTCCCGGCAGAGGAAGTCGAGCGCGTTCTTGAGCGGCGCGTTGATGCCGTGGTTGTACTCGGGAATCACGAACACGAAGGCGTCGGCCGGCTCCACGCGCCTGCTCCACTCCCAGGTGTGCTCCTGGGTGTAGTGCTTGAGGCGCGGGTGGTTGGGCTCGTCCATGAACGGCAGGCCGAGTTCGGCGAGGTCGACGAGGTCCACGTCGAAGCCGCCGTGCTCCCTCGCCCGCGCCGCCACCCACTCGCCGACCGGCAGCCCGACGCGCCCCGGGCGCGTGCTGGCGATGACGACCATGAGGCGCAACGTGCCGGCTGCGCTCATGCCTCTCCCTTCCCGTCCTTGAGGTGCCTGTCCATGAACTCGAGGATGATCTCGAAGCGCCGCACGCGGTGCCGGGGGCTGCCCGAACGCGACAGCTCGTGCGACTCCTTGGGGAAGCGGACCATCTCCACCGGGCGCTTGAGCAGGCGCAGCGTCACGAACAGGTGCTCGCCCTGCTCGACCGGGCAGCGCAGGTCCTCCTCGGAGTGCAGGATGAGCAGCGGTGTGTGGATGTCCTGCGCGTAGGTGGAGGGCGAGACGGCGAGGTAGGCCGGCACGTCCTCCCAGAGGAACGTCCCGAGGTAGCCCTTGAAGTCCCAGCCGTAGTCGCCCGAGCCCCACTGCGACGGCACGTAGTTGAGCGAGCGCTCGGAGATGGCCGCCTTGAAGCGGCCGGTGCGGGCGACGATCCAGGTGGTCATGTAGCCGCCGTACGAGCCGCCCAGCACGCCGAGGCGCTCCGGGTCGACGAAGTCGAAGCGCCGGAGCGCCTCGTCCACCACCGCCATGCAGTCGTCGTAGTCGACGGAGCCCCAGCCGGGCCCTGCCTCTCCCGGGCCGCGGATGGCCCGGCCCCACTCCTCGCTGTAGCCGGAGGAGCCGCGCGGGTTCGCGTACAGCACCACGTAGCCGGCCGCGGCGTACACCTGGAACTCGTCGAAGAAGCCGACGCCGTACTGGGCGAACGGCCCGCCGTGGATGCTGAGCAGCGTCGGGTACTTCCTGCCGGGCTCGAAGCCGGCCGGGCGCACGACCCACGCCTCGACTTCGGCGCCGTCGGGCGAGACCGCCGTGTAGCGCTCGGGCGCCGGGAGGTCGCGGGCGGCGGCGAAGGCCTCGCCGACCGCGGTGAGCCGGCGGCCGCCCTCGGGGGCGCCGCCGTCGGCCGCGTACAGCTCGGCGAGCCGGGCGGGCTCGAGCGCCGAGAACACGATCCGGCCGGCGCGGGCGTCGAAGCCGGTGAGCTCGCGCTCGCCGCCGACCACGAGCTCGGGTGCGCCCGAGCCGTCGGCCGCGACTCGGTACACGTGCGTGCGCCCGCGGTCGTCCACCGGGAAGAGGATGTCCGCGCCCGCCCACACCGGCTCACGGACGGCGCCGTACCCGCCGCAGTCGCGGTCGAGCGCCTGCGAGAGCAGGCGGATCTCGCCCGAGACGGCGTCGACCACACCGACCTGCGTGTTCTTCGGGTCGTCGTAGTCGCCGGGGTAGTACTGCACGGCGAGCCGCGCGCCGTCCGGCGCCCAGGCGAGGCCGCCGACCGAGCCGCCGCCCTGTGTGAGACGCCGCGGCTCCCCGCCGGCGGCGTCGAGCAGGTACACGTCGCTCACCATCTGCAGGTCCCAGTCCTCGTGCCGGGCCGAGACGAACCCGATGGTGCCGCCGTCCGGCGACCACACCGGTCCGGTGTCTTCGAAGTCGCCGCCGGTGAGCTGCACGGCCGGCTCCGAGCCGTCGGCCCTGACCGTGAACAGGTGCTGCCGGCGGTCGAAGGTCCAGCCGACGTCGTCGTGCTTGTACTGGAGCCGCGTGATGCGCCGCGGCTCGCGCTTCTTGTCGTCCTCCTCGTCGTAGGCCGCGTCGCGCACGCGCGAGACGAAGACGATGGTGGAGCCGTCCGGCGACCACGCCGGCTGGGTCACGTCCTCCTTGAGGTCGGTGAGCCTGCGCGCCTCGCCGCCGCCGACCGGCATGACGTACAGCTGGGCGACCTTGCCGTCCCGGTTGGAGGTGAAGGCGAGCGTCGCGCCGTCCGGAGACCAGCGCGGGTCGCCGTCGCTCTTCGGCCCCGCGGTGAACGGCCGCGGCTCGCGCGATCCGTCCGCGGCCGCCAGCCAGACGGTGCCGCGGTACTCGTTGGCCTCGCGGTCGACACGGTCGACGACGTACGCGACCGTGGCGCCGTCCGGCGAGAGCCGGGGGTCCGACACCCCGGTCAGCTCGTAGACGTCCTCCGGGACCATCCCCCCCATGCCTGCTCCCTCCTGCCGGTGCCGGACGGGTACCTCGCGTACCGCGCCTGCGCCCGGCGTGACTGCGAGCATTGTATTCCGTGCGCGAAGGGACCGGCCGGTGCGGGCGCGGCGGGCCAGGGTGCGGCCGGACGGGGCGGACGCGGCCTGCGCAGCCGGACCGCGCGCCCCGGACTCAGCCGAGGTCGCGCCGGTAGTCCCACTCCGGCGCGATGACCGACGTGCCCTCGGTGTCCTCGATCTCGCGGCGCCAGGCGACCCGCTGGCCCACGCTGGCGCGCAGGCGCCAGCGGAACGTCTTGCTGGCGTTCTCCACCGACTCCTCGATGGCGCGCAGCCGCGCCAGGGCGCGGTGCTCCTCGTCGGCCGACAGGCCGTAGTCGCCGGCCATGGCGATCGCCTTCTCGAGATTGACGGTGATGTCGTGGTAGAGGCCCCAGTCCTTCGAGCAGACCGTGGCGATGTGCAGCACGTCGATGCTGGTGTCGTCGTCCACGTCGCGCAGGGGCACGTCCTTCACGAGCGCGAGGATGTCGTGCACGTCCTTCTGGTTGATCTTGCCGATCTGCATCTTGGCGATGAACGCATCGGCGGGCGAGATGGCGTACTCGTCGATGTCGAGGCGGTCCTGCACGTCGACGTCGTGGTCCATGCGCATGACGTCGAGGAAGACGTCCACGTGGTCCACGAGCGGCGCCTCGTAGGAGGCGTCGCAGGCCCTGCCCGCCGCCTTCTCGACCTCGTGCCGCAGGGCCTCGTCCTTGATGAACTGGAGCTGGTTGTGGTCGGTGGACTGGCTCACGTAGCGGTTCTCGGTGTAGCCGAGCGCGGCGAACGTCTCCCCCAGTTCCTTGTGCTGCGCGGACAGCCCGACGAAGTCGATGTCGGAGTACTCGCGGTCCATGAACGCGAGGTCGGTGCAGTACCGGCGGATGGCGAGGCCGCCGGTGAGCCGGAGCTGGGCGCCTCGCGCCCGGGCCGCGTCGATGATGTCCATGGCCTCGGCCATGAGGCGGTCGGCGCGGCGCAGCGGCTGCAGCGTCGCCGCGGCCGCCGACTTGATGACGGCGCCCTGCGCCTCGGCGCCGGGCAGGGTGCGCAGGTCCTCGAGCGGGTGCAGCACGGCGTCGAGCACGTGCCGCGCCAGGTACACCCGCGGCCAGCTCTTCTCGCCCCACTCCTGCAGCAGGCCGGCGGCCTCGAGCCGGCGCACGGCGCTGCGCGCCGTCGGGTTGGTCACGTCGAGCACGCGCTGCGCCTCCGGCACCGTCATGCAGGGCGTGCGGAACAGCTCGTCGGCGAGCGCCAGGGCGTGCCCCTTGAGCTTCTCGCGGTCGCGCTCGTAGTGGCCGATGAGCGCGCGCGCCTGGCGGGACGCGCGCCGCGCCGTCTCGTACACGCCCTGGGCGAAGAAGCGGAGCCAGGGCTCCCACTCCCCGTGCGTGCGCACCCGCTGC
>CAIXSE010000330.1 GCA_903921965.1 uncultured Thermoleophilia bacterium
GAGCCCCTTGGGCAGCGGGGTGCCCAGCTTCTCGGCCAGGTAGCCGGTCATGGTGCGGCGCGGGCCGATGATCTCGTCGATGTACTTGCCGTTGGCCGTGAACACGTAGACGGCCTGCTGGATGCGGTCGGCGACGAAGACGCGGCCGTCGGCCGAGACGGCGATGTACACCGGCGCTCGCGACCCGACCTGCGTGTTCGGGATCGTCCAGCTGCGCAGCTTCTTGCCGGTGCGGTCGAACGCGATGATGCGGCGGTCGCCGCCGGTCTCGGTGACGTACACCCGCTTGCCGTCGGGCGACATGGCGACGCCCGCCGGCTCCTGCACGCCGTTGATGGAGTACCGGTAGTGCGGCGGTACCCACACCCGCGCCGGGAGCGGGATCAGGTCGGGGATCGACTGGGGGTTACGCAGGAACAGGAGGAGGAGGAGCCCCGTGACGGCGATCGCGGCGCCGAGGCTGCCGAGGATGATCTTGCGGCGGCGGCTCATGCCGCCCGCGGCTGCGGCCGCCCCCTCTGTGAGTGTATCGCTCACGCCCGCCACCTCACTGCTCCGCCTGCTGCTGGGCCTCGATGCGGCCCAGGGCCTGCGAGGCGGCGACACTGCGGGCGTCGAGCTTCAGGCCCTTCTCCAGCGCGACCTTGGCCGCGTCGAGGTCGCCGAGCTGCTCGAGCGACAGGCCGAGGCCGATGAGCGCCGCGGCGTGGTCCTTGTCCGCCTCGAGGACCTTCTGGAGCTGGTCGCGGGCGCTCTTGTAGTCACCCTCGGCGAAGGCCACCATGGCCGTCGCGTAGGCGGCCTCGTTGTCGTTGCCGAGCGCCTCGTAGCTGGCGGCCATACCTTCGTAGGCTTCTTTGTAGTCCGGCACCAGCATGGTGGCGGCCTCGAAGCGCTTGAGGGCCTCTTCGTGCTTGCCGACGCCGGCAAGGGCCATGCCGTACTTGTAGATGGAGTCGGCGTCGGACGGGTTGATGGTGAGCGCGTCCTTCAGCGGAGCGAGGGCGTCGGCGGGACGCCCCAGCTGCAGGTAGCTGTCGGCCAGGTAATACGACGCCGCCTGCAAGGTGCTGTCGGCGACGGCGGCCTTCCCCTTCTTGTGCTTCTTGATGTACTTCTGCAGCGGCCCGATGGCCGCGGCGGCGTCGCCCTTGAGGTTCTGGGCCACGCCGAGGATGAGCAGCGCGCCGTCGGCCTTCGGGTAGGCCTGCACGATCTGCTGGGCCTGGGCGATGGCGTCGTCGTAGCGCTTGTTGGCGAGGTACTCCTGCGCCAGCAGCACGCGCGCGTCCGCGTTCGTCGGATCGCTCTTCACCTGGTCCTCGAGCTGCTGGGCGACGGTGGGCGCCTCGGTGACGCCCGCCGGGGTCGCGTAGCGCTCGCGGTAGTACACCACCCCGAACACCAGCACGAGCGCCACGAGCACTGCGATGCCGATGTAGAGCAGGCGTTTGAAACGAAGGTCTTGACTGCTGGAGACGTTGGCTGCCATGAAGCGCGACACCTCTGAGTGTTGGGGCGGCCCGAGCGTCGTTGCCCGGACTCGAGAACGAACCCCGGGGGGTACGAAAACTGCTTGTGAACGATGCCACGACCCTATGGAGGTGTCAACCCAACGAATCAGGTGTTCACCCTAGAAAGAGGACCCTCCGGACGATTGTCCCAGGAAGGCGGAACGGAGCGCCGGGAGGCCCTCGGGAGGGGCCCGGCGGGAGCACTCCATCCGGGCCTGCACGACCGCACTATCGCACGTCCGGGCGGGCCGTCCGGGAGTGTCCACACGGTACAGACGGCGCAGCTGTGCGCGTACGCGGACGGGCCGCCTTGCGGCGGCCCGTCGGAAGTTCGCTGATGTAGCGGTGAGGTCTGGGGAGCGCGGGTCAGCGCTTGCTGAACTGCGGCTTCTTGCGCGCCTTGTGGAAGCCGGCCTTCTTGCGCTCGACCTGACGGTCGTCGCGCGTGAGGAAGCCGGCGCGCTTGA
>CAIXSE010000331.1 GCA_903921965.1 uncultured Thermoleophilia bacterium
CAGCTGGGCGACGATGTCGGAGGTCTGGACCTCGTCGCCCAGCATGCGGGCATAGCCGAGCCCGAGCGTGTACGCGCCCAGGATGTGGTACACGGTCGCGGCGCGGTCGGGCGTGAAGCCGGCGCCGAGCAGCGTGCTCATAAGGTCTTCCATCCAGCGCCGGCCGCTCGAGGTGCGCACGACGGCGGTGGAGATGAGCGGGAGCGCGCGCGGGTGCGCCTCGGCCAGCGCGTGCAGGCCCATGAACAGCCGGCGCACGCGCCCCTGCCAGCCGGGGTGCGGCGGCGACGCCCCGAGGGCCGCCGCGGCGATCGCCTCACCGACTTCGTCGAGGATCTGCGTCTTGCTCGCGAAGTGGTGGTAGAGGCTCATGGGCTTGACGCCGGCGGCCGCCGCGAGCCGGCGCATGTTGAGCGCCTCCAGGCCGTCCTCGTCGATGATCTCGAGGGCGAGCGTGACGATGCGCTCGCGCGTGAGCGGGCGCCGCTTCACGTCTGCGTCGTCGACCGTCGTCGGCATGGCGACCTCCTCGTCCGGACGGCGGTGCCGCCGTCACCGTACAAAGTACGGTAGCGGGCCGTGCCGGGGGCGGCAACGTACGGCCGTAAGGTTCGCATCGCGGCGCGCTCGCCGCCGCCCGCCTCGAGCCGCTCGGGGAGCAGCCGGTCGGGCCGGCCGTACCGGTGAGGGTGACCTCGAGTGCGGTGTGACGGGAAGGCGTCCTCGGGCCGGCCTCCCGGCGCGCCTCAGAGTGCGTCGAACTCGCCGGCGAGCAGCTTGCGACGTACTTCCCGAAACGGGAGCCGTCTAGGCGGCGTCGATCTCTGCGGTGGCCTTCCTGATGCGCGGGGCGGCTGCGGAGGGGTCTTCGAAGTACAGCTCCAGGGCCTCGCGGAGGTTGTCGAGTGCCTCCTCTTCGCTCGTCCCCTGGCTCGCGACGTCGACGTCGAGGCACTGTGCCACGAAGAGGTCGTCCTCCTGCGTCACGACTGCGCTGGATTCCCTGGTCATGCGGATCTCCGTCTTCGACTGATCACGATGGTAGGGGAGGCGCTCCGAGTGGGCAAGGTGGACGTTGCCTCACGGACTGGGAGGGAGCGCGGGGCACGCGAGCGGCGCCTCGGCCCGTGCCGCCTCAGCGCCTCCAGTCGGCCGCCGCGCGTCCCGCCCAGCGGCCGTCGCAGCCGCGGCGGACCGTCACCGGCGCGCCGAAGCAGGCGGAGAGCGGCTCGTCTGCGAGCACCCCGGCGGCCGGCCCGGCGGCGACCACGCGGCCGCCGCGCAGCAGCAGGGCGTGGGTCGTGGTGGCCGGCAGCTCCTCGAGGTGGTGGGTCACGGTGACGACGGCCGGGGCGGGGTGCTCGCCGGCGAGCGCCGCGAGCGCCGCGAGCAGGGCCTCCCGGCCGGGCAGGTCGAGACCGTCGGCCGGCTCGTCGAGCAGCAGGAGCGGCGGCCGGCGCATCAGGGCGCGGGCCAGCAGCACGCGGCGCCGCTCGCCCTGCGAGCAGGTCGCGAAGGCGTGCTGTGCCACCGCGCCGCAGCCGAAGTTCTCGAGCAGCCCGGCGGCGCGCTCGCGATCGGCCGGCCCGATGCGCTCGGGCAGCAGCTGGATGGTGCCGGTCGCGCCGGTGAGGGTGACCTCCAGCGCGGTGCGGCGCGGCGAGAAGGCGTCCTCGGTCTTCACGTCCACGTGGCCGATGCGCTCGCGCAGGGTGCGGAGGTCGACGCGGCCGACCGTCTCGCCGAGGATGCACGCCGTACCGCGGCTGGGGTGCCGCACGCCGGCGGCGATGTCCATGAGTGTGGTCTTGCCGGCGCCGTTGGGGCCGAGCACGGCCCACTGCTCGCCGGCGCCGACGCTCCAGGTCACGCCGTTCAGCATGGGCTGGCGCGCCCGCAGGCGGGCGTCCCACTCCCACACGGTGACGTCGTCGAGGGCGAGGGCGACGGCGGGGCTCAACGTCACCTCAGTGGTTGACGACGGGGGCGGCGCACACCGGGGACGGAAGGCGGTCCGGAAGCGGCACGCCTCAGCCCAGCCGCGCGACGCGCTCGCCGCGCACGCTCCGCCGCGCCGCGGCGGAGGCCTCGGCGAGCGCTTCCGGCTCCTCGGCTGTGAGCCCCACGCGGGCGCGTGCGAGGCCCGCCGGCCGCGTGCCCTTCCTGGGCTTCGGCCAGCCGCGCACGGCCTTCTCGGCCTCGGTCCGGCCGCCGGCCGCGAAGGCCTTCGCCAGCCGCGCGCACACCTCGGCGTCGGGGCTTGCAGCGGCGAACTCGGCGGCGGCGAGCGCGTACCCGTTGCCGTTGAAGCTCAGCGAGACGCCGCCCCAGCCGCGCACGGCCTCGAGCGGCGGCGCGTCGGTGATCGAGTCGCCGACGTACATCACGCCGTCGCCCGCTACGCCCTCGGCACCGGCGATCTCCTCGAGCGCGGCGAGCTTCATGCCGCCGCCCACAGGGCGCACGGCGGCCACCAGCTCGCCGCTCACGCGGCCCTGCAGGTCGCGCCAGAACAGCTCGTCGAGCTGCGCGACGGTCACGGCGTCGGAGGCGGACAGGTCGTCCGCCGACGCCGCTCCCTCCGGGATCTCGATCACGTCGCGGCCCAGCACGCCGCCGGCCGCGTCGCGCAGCCACGCCTTCTCGTCTTCCGGGACGTCCCACGCGTCCAGGCTCAGCTCGGTGCAGCGCACGTGGTCCATCGCGAACCCGCCGACCGCGCAGAGCGCCTTCAGGTACGGCGTGTACGAGGTCGAGATGATGTACGCGGGCATCAACTTGCCGATCTCGTCCAGCGCCTTGAGCGCCCCCGGCACCAGCAGCACGCCCTCTTCGCTGAACAGCTCCACGTCCTCGTCGGTGACCTCGAAGGCCTTGAGGAACGGGGGCAGCAGGCGCAGCGTGTCGCCGGCGTTGTAGCCGGGCTTGTGCAGGACGTCGGCGAGGAAGTCGTCGTAGCGGCTCAGGCGCGCGAAGAGCTCGGCGCCGTCGGGGATGAAGCGCTCGGCGATCTCCTGGGCGTTGTCGTTGCGGGTGAGGGGACCCTCGCAGTCGGTGACGTAGACGCGGCGCGCGCCGGCGGTCGCGCCGGGCCCGGCGCCGGCGGACGCGCCGGCCCCTGCGGCAGCGCTCACCGGCGCGCCACCTCTTCCTCGACGAGCTCGGTGAGGTCGAGCGGCAGACGCGCGTGCTCGGCGAACACGCCGCCGCGCGCGGTGTTGAGCCTGCCCTCGGCGAACTGGCGCAGCGTCTGATAGAGCAGGGGGATCTCGCGGACCTCGCCGCGGCGGCGGACCTCGGCGAAGAGCGGCTCGTCCTCGCCCTCCGCCACCGCGATCTCGGCGACGCTCATCGTGGCCCGCTTCTCGCGGAACTGACGCCGCAGCGGCTCCCAGTCGTCGCCGCGCAGCGAGAAGCGGAAGTAGCTCACGACGGGACCGCGGTCGAGCTCCGCCGTGGCGATGTGGATCATCGCCCCGGTCTCGTCCGCGTCGTCCTCGAGGAGCTTCCAGATGACCTCCTGCCAGGTGCCCGTCGGACCGCTCGGGAGGGCGGGGTGCAGGTTGAGGATCGGGTAGCGCCGCCCCAGGCTCGGGGAGACGATGAGCATGTAGCCGGCCATCACCAGCACGCCGAGGCCGTGCGGTTTGAGCAGGTCGACGACGCCGGCGTGGTACTCCTCGCGCCAGTGGCTGCGGCTCACGCCGAGCTTCTGTGCCTCGGCCCAGCTCTGGCGGCTGGAGAGCGTGACGAGGGGGAAGCCGAGGCGCTCGACGAGGTCGAGGAACTGGTCGCTCTCGGGGACCTCGCCGCGCTCCCGGTCGCAGAAGACGGCGCCGATCTCGAGAGGTACGCCGTCCTGCTGGGCGCGGGCGACGATGTCGGCCAGGAGGTTGATCGCCGCCTGGTCGCGGCCGCTGGAGAGCCAGCCGACCCTCACGTCTCGCTCCAGGCCGC
>CAIXSE010000332.1 GCA_903921965.1 uncultured Thermoleophilia bacterium
CTCGCCGGGCCTCCAGTCGACCGGGCACTTCTCGCCGGTCTGCAGCGCCGCCAGCACGCGCAGGGTCTCGTCGGTGTTGCGGCCCACGTTGTTGTCGTTGACGGCCGCGTACTTGAGCACGCCGTCGGGGTCGATGATGAAAGTGCCGCGGAGAGCCATGCCCTCCGGCAGGAGCACGCCGTACGCCTCGGCCGTGGTGCGGTTGAAGTCGCTGAGCAACGGATACCCCAGGTCGCCGAGGTCGCGCTCGATCCACGCGAGGTGGCTGAACTTGCTGTCGACGCTGGCGCCGAGCACCTGGGCGCCGAGCGCCTCGAAGTCGGCCCTGCGCCTGGCGAAGCCGGTGATCTCGGTGGGACACACGAAAGTGAAGTCCAGCGGATAGAAGAACAGGACCACCCACTTGCCGGCGTAGTCGCTGAGCTTGACGTTCACGAACTCGGAACCCTGCACGGCCTCGAGGTCGAACCCTGGCGCCTTCTGACCTACCTGTACCATGTCGCTCCAGTCTCGTCGCGGAGCCGGGCACAGCCCGGCGACTCGGCTCCAGGGGCTGCCATTCGGATGCGCGCACCGCGCGCCCGGAGAGCGGCGCGCGGGTCGCCAGGATGGGTACCCGCGCTCCGGACGGGTGAAACAGGACTGATATTCTCTTGTTAGCGGACACGCCTGCGGCTCAGCCGGCCGTGCCCTCTCCCTCGCGCCGTTGCGACGCTACGATGATGGAGCGGGGGCGACGGCAGGGGCTCCGGGGATCCCTCCGGGGCCGGCACGGCTCGACCGAGGAGGGGCGACATGAGAACGCGACTCGGCTTCCTGATCCTTCTCTTGCTTCTCGTACCGGGCGCCACGGCCTCGGCGGCGGCCGCGACGACGCCGGCGCCGGTCATCATCGGGATGGACCCCGAGACCTGCGTCGCCGGTGAAGGCGACCTCACTCTCGTCGTCCACGGCTCGGGCTTCGTCGCCCCGAGCCCCGCCGCCGGCCTCCACCCGTCCGTCGTCCGCTGGGACGGCGCCGCGGTCGCGACCGTGGTGGACTCGCCCACGCTGCTTACCGCGCACGTCCCGGAGAGCACGATCCGGCCCGGCCCGGTGCTGGTGACCGTGTTCAACCAGGGCTCGCCTCCGCTCACGGCCGACGCCGAGAGCAAGCCGCACACGTTCGTGGTCATCGTGAACACGCCCGTGATCACCGGCATCAGCCCGTCGTCCGCCACCGCCGGCGGCGCCGGCTTCGACCTCACGGTGGACGGCAGCCGCTTCTACGAGGGCTCCGTCGTGCTCTGGGGAGCCGTCGCCCTGCCCACGACCTTCCACTCCACCACGCGACTGACGGCGGCGGTGCCGGCGGCCGCCGTGAGCTCAGCGGGCGTCGTGCAGATCACCGTGCGCAACGGCCTGGAGGGCTCGCCGGTCTCCGCTCCGGCCGCCTTCACCGTCGTCGCCCAGCAGCCTCTGCTCACGGCCATCAGCCCCACACAGGTGTGGGCCGGCTACGTCAGGGACGACCTGGTCCTGACCGCGACCGGCAGCAGCTTCCTCAGCGGCGCGCACATCACGTTCGACGGCGTGGAGAGGTCGCCGACGACGTTCACCGGCCCCGCCCAGCTCACGCTGCCGCTGACGGCTGACGACGTGGCGACGGCCGGCACGATCGCCGTCGGGGTGAAGAACCCCGACGGCGGCACGACACCCACCACCCTGCCCCTCACCGTGGTCCCCGAGACCAGCCTGCCGATCCTTGCGGTCACGGGCGGAGGCAGAGCGTGGCACAACACGCCGGTGACGCTCACGTTCTCCGCGACCGACGAGGAGTCCGGGGTGCAGAAGATCCACTACAGGTGGCCGCCGGCCGCGCCCTCGTGGACGGACGGCGGCGTCTGGACGAGCCCCAAGAGCTGGCAGGGGTCGACCGTGGTCAGCGTGCAGGCGCTCGACTGGTGCGACAACACCAGCGAGACGGCCAACGCCGTCGTCCACGTCGACATGACGCGTCCGGTGGCGAAGGCACTCAACGCCCCCGTCGTACGCCCCCACCAGCGCGTGACCCTGAAGTATCGCGTCAAGGAGCCTCCCGGACTCAGCCCCACGGCGAAGGTGCGCATCAGAGTCTGGAGCGACAGGACCGGTAGCCTCGTGATAGCCCGAAGCGCCGTCGTGCCGGTCAACAGCGACCGGTACTGGAACGTCAGCGCCCGGATGCCGGTCGGCACGTACCACTGGAGCGTCCACGCGACCGACATGGCCGGGAACACGCAGGCCAAACCTCTCGGCTGGAGCACGATAACGGTGACGCTGGACTGAGACGACGGCGAGCCTGTCGAGGGCGGGCGGCTCTCCCGGCCGCCCGCCCTCACCTGCCTCCGCACGCGGGCGTCAGCCGTAGTTCTTCGGCCGCGGCGACGCGAACTCGGCCGTGATCTTCTGGGTGACCTTGTGGCTGCCGCACTTCGGGCACACGGCCTTGGCCTCGCGCTCGTCCATGTGGCACGTGACCTCGAAGTCGGTGTGGCACTTCTTGCAGATGAACTCGTACCTGGCCATGGCGCCTCCCCCCGACGACTTGATGCTCCGTCCGCCTCTCTGGTACCCGGGGCGCGGAGGACGTCACCGTTCCCGGGGCCGGGAAGGCGCCCGGCGGGGAGCGGGATCAGGCGCTCAGCTGCGGCCGCAGTGACTCGTGCGCCAGGACGACGAGACGCTGCGTCGCGCGCGTGGCTCCGATGTAGAAGAGATCACGCTCGCGGCCGGTCCCGAGGTGCTCGATGTCGGTGAGGACCACGGCGCGGGCCTCGAGCCCCTTGAAGCGGTGGATGCTGGCATAGCGCGTCCTGCCGCCGTGCAGCTCGACGACCGGCCCGCGGGGTCCGTCGTGCACCAGCGGGCTGAGCCGGTCGCGCCACGGAGGCCCGGTGAGCGAGGCCGCGGCGCTGCGCACGTCGCGGTGCGTGCTGAGCACGGCGACCTGCGGGCCGGTGAAGCCGGCGGCGGCGAGCTCGCCGAGCGCCGCGCAGAGCAGCTCGCGCTGCTGCGCGGCGTCCGCGTAGAAGCGCACCGCCGGCCGCTCGTCGTCGTCGGCGCGCAGCACCGCCGGGTACGCGCCGATGCCCGCGCCGGCGCAGGCCAGGGCGGCGATCGCCGGCGAGTTGCGGCAGTTCTGGCGCAGTTCGAACAC
>CAIXSE010000333.1 GCA_903921965.1 uncultured Thermoleophilia bacterium
CGGCCGCCTGCGCCGCGCCGGCCGCACTCATCTGCCCCTCCTCGTCCCCATCGGTGACCCTCGCTTCGGCGCCGCGGGCGGCAGGCCTGCCCGGGACCGTCCGGCCGCGTTCAGATCGGCTCCGCCTCCGCCAGCTCCGCGACGGACGTCTCGCCCTCCGCTGCCCCGAAGAGGATGACGAGGATACCCGCGCTGATGATGAGGGCTCCACCGGCCACCGTCCAGAGGCTGGGCCGCTGCCCTACGAGGAAGTAGGCGTACACGGCCGCGGCCACCGGCTCCACGTACCCGATGATCGAGACGTGCTCCACGCGCACGCGACGGGTGCCCTCGGCCCACAGCGTGTGTGCGAACGCGGTGCACACGAGGCCCATGACGGCGATCGCGACGAAGTCGCGGAGCGTCAGGTGGTACCCCGTGTCCGCGAGCTGCCACAGCGCCAGGGGGAGCACGAAGAGCGCGTCCAGCGCGGCCTCCGTCAGCGAGATCGTGGTCGCCGACGTGACGCGCTTCGTCAGCGCCTTCACGACCAGGGCGAAGGCGGCGTAGCTCAGGCCGGCGGCGACCCCGAGGGCGATGCCGGCCGGCGACACCTGCACGCCGGCGACCAGGTCCGGCACGAGGATCACGAGCAGGCCGCCCAGCGCCAGACCGAGCGCCGGGAGGACGACGGCCTCGCGCCGGGTGCGGAAGACCCGCGGCGCGATGAGCGCCACCCAGACCGGCATCATGAACATGAGCAGCATGCCGACGGCCACGCTGGTCATGCGGATGGCGGCGAAGAAGAGCAGCGCGCAGCCGGCCGAGAGCGCGCCCATGAGCAGCAGCCGGGGCGCGTTGCCCGGCCGGCGCCAGTCCTCGAGGTAGCCGCGCCGCGCGAAGAGCGCGACGAGCGCGGCCGCGGCGATCGCCATGCGCAGGCTGAGCACCACCGCGGTCGGCGCGTGGGTGAACGCCACCAGTGGAGCCGTCGCGGCCATCAGCAGGTAGGCGGCCAGCACGATGGCGTAGCCGGCGGGGTCGCTGCTCAGCCCGCCGGCCCTCACCCGACGAGCTCCGGCTCGGGCTCGTCGCGGCCGAAGAGCACGACCACGATGCCGGCGGCCACGATGAGGGCGCCGCCGGCGACCGTCCAGCCCGAGGGCACCTGGCCGAGGAAGAGGAGCGCCCAGAGCGGCGCGCTCACGGGTTCGAGGTAGGCGATGATCGAGGCGTGCTGGACGCGGATGTAGTGCAGGCCGTCCATGAAGACCGTGAACGAGAGCGCCGTGGTCACCAGGCCGAGCAGTGCGGCCATGAGCACGTTGGTCCCGGAGAGCGCGTACCGCGCGGCCGAGACGGCCAGCAGCCCGGGGACGAGCATGACCACCGCGGTGAACGCGCTCTGGGCGAACACGACAGGGGTGCTGCGCACGCCCCGCGCGCGCAGCGACTTGGCCAGCAGCAGGTACACCGCGTACATCGCGCCGGCGCCCCAGGCGCACAGAAGGCCGGTCGCGGAGAGCCGGGCGCCCTCGAGGAGCAGGCCGGGGACGAGGATCAGCGCCATGCCGCCGAGGCCGGCGACCAGGGCGACGTACACGACGCGGTCGGTCGCCTCGCGCAGCACGCGCGGCGCCACGAACGCCACGTACAGCGGCGCGAGGTACGAGAGGAAGATCGCGACGGCCACGCCTGTGTACCGGATGGCGAGGAAGTAGAGGACGAGGTTGACGGCCAGGCTGGCGCTGATGGCCAGTGCGCGGAGGGGCACTCCGGGCCTGCGGAGGTCGCGCCAGCCGCCGGTGGCCACGACCACGGCACCCAGGGCGGCGGCCGCGAAGGCCATGCGCAGGCACAGGAGCATCGTCGCCGGCATCTCCGCGTAGGTGACCATGACGCCGATGGAGCCGTTCGCCAGCGAGGCGAGCCCGACCTCCAGGCAGCCGCGCACACGCTCGCGCGGCTGGTCCGGGGTCGCGGCCGGCCCTTCTGCGGTCGCCGGCGCACGTCCCGGCTCCAGAGCCGCCCCGCTCACGTGAGCGGCTCCGGCAGCGCCTCGACCTCACCCTTGCCGAGGAGGATGACGAGCAGGCCGGCGGCCACGATGAGGGCGCCGGCGGCCGCCGCCGTCCACGGCGGCACTTCGCCGATGAACAGCAGCGCCCAGAGCGGCGCCGTCACCGGCTCGAGGTACCCCAGGATCCCGGCGTGCTCGACGCGCACGTAGCGCAGGCCGTCGCTGTACAAGCTGAAGCACAGCGCCGTGTACACGAGGCCGCTCACGAGGACGATCCAGACGTCCGTGGCCGAGAGGTGGTAGTGGCTCGTCCACGTCTGCCAGACGGCGAGCGGGGTGAGCAGGATCACGCTGCCGGCGCAGTAGAACAGCGTGAGCGTGGACCCGCGCACCCCGGGGCCGATCGTCTTGATGATGAGCATGGCGGCCGCGAAGCACATGCCGGTGAGGAGGCCGAACACGATGCCGAGGACGCTGCCCCCGGTCGCCGCCGAGGCGAGCGACGGCGCGAGGATGAACGCCATGCCGCCGAGGGCGATGCCCATGGCGATCACGTCGACGCGCTGCCGCCGGGTGTGCAGCACGAGCGGCGCCGCGATCACCACCCACACCGGCGCGAGGTACTCGAGCGACACCGCGACCGTCACGTTCGAGAGCCGCACGGAGAGGTAGTAGAAGAACATCTCGGCGGCGACCACGAAGCCGACGAGCCAGATGCGCCGGGCGTGGCCGCTGCGCCGCACCTCGGCCGGCCCGCCCGTCAGGAAGAAGACGACGGCGAGCACGGCCCCGGCCAGCCCCATGCGCAGCACCACCAGGAGGCTGGCAGGCATGCTCGACACCTGGATCAGCGTC
>CAIXSE010000334.1 GCA_903921965.1 uncultured Thermoleophilia bacterium
CCGGTGCGCGCCTCGATGCGGCGCACGGCCTCGGCGATGGCCGAGTGCATCTTGAGGGCGAGGATGTCCATCTTGACGAGGCCCAGCGTCTCGACGTCGTCCTTGTCGAACTGGGCCACCACGACGCCCTTGGCGGCCCACTGCAGCGGCACGCGGTCGGTGAGCGGGTCGCGCGAGAGGATGAACCCGCCGAGGTGCGTGCCGAGGTGGGCGGGGAAGCCGGAGAGCCGCTCGGCGACGCTCACGAGGCGGCGGAAGTGCGGGTTGCGGAACTCGTGGTCGGCGAGCTCGGGGCGCTCGTCGAGCATCTCCCCGAGTTTGGAAGCGCTGCCCCAGGGCACCCGCCTGGACAGCGCGTCGATCTCGCCGGGCGTGAAGCCGAAGGCGCGGCTGACGATGCGTACGGCCGAGGGCGCCCGCACGGTGTTGACGGTGGCGACCATGGCTACCCTGTCGTGGCCGAAGCGCTCGTAGATGTACCGGATGACCTCGTCGCGGCGCGCGGAGCAGAAGTCGATGTCGACGTCGGGCATCTCACGGCGGGCGGGGTTGAGGAAACGCTCGAAGAGCAGCTCGTTGGCGATGGGGTCGGCGTCGGTGACGCGCAGCACGTAGCTGACGATGCTGTTGCCGGCCGAGCCGCGGCCGGAGTAGTAGATGCCGCGGCCGCGCGCGAACCCGACGATGTCGTGCACGGCGAGGAAGTACTCGGCGAAGCCCAGCTCTTCGACGACCCGGAGCTCGCGCTCGAGGCGCGCCGTGACCTCGGCGGTGAGCGGCGTGTAGCGCTCGGCGGCGCCGGCGAAGCAGCGCTTCCAGAGCAGCGAGAAGGCCGTCTCGCCCGGCGGCAGCGGGTAGGCGGGGAAGAGGAGCTTGCCGAGCCCGAGGTCGAGGTTGCAGCGCGCGGCGATGCGGGCGGCGTTGGCGTACGCCTCGGGGTGGCGCTGGAAGAGGCGGCGCATCTGCGCCGGGCTCTTGAGGTAGAGCTCGGCGTTCTTGCGTCCCAGCGGGTTGGGCAGCGGCTGGTTGGCGGCCTCGGCGGCGAGGACGTCGTGCAGGCCGGCGTCTTCCTTGAACGTGTAGTGGACGTCGTTGGTGGCGACGGTGGGCAGGCGCAGCTCGTGGGCCAGCAGGTCGAGGGCGCGGAGGTGGGCGCCCGAGTCGGGCAGCAGCTCGTGCTGCAGCTCGACGAAGAACTCGCGGCCGAAGATGCCGCGGAACACGGAGGCCGCGGCGCGGGCCCCGGCGGCATCGCCGGCGAGCAGCCGCGACCAGACCTCGCCGCGCCGGCAGGCGCTGAGCGCGACGAGGTGGCCGCTGTGCTCGGCGAGGGTGGCGAGCCGGGCCTGCGGAAGTTCGCCGGGGTGCTCGAGGTGTGCCGCACTGATGATGCGGCAGAGGTTGCTCCAGCCGGCGTAGTCCTTCGCCAGCAGGACGAGGTGGTGGCCGCCGGCGCCGGAGGCGGCAGCGGCGGCCGGCGGCACCGTGGCGGCCGCCGGGAGGTGCCGGATGTGGCCGTCGGGGGCGAGGGACGGGAGGGCGGCGAAAGGCGGCGGTGTCCGGCCTCCGTCTCCTGACGGCGCTCCGGCCGGGTGGGGGGTCTCGGGAGGGCGCTCCGCCCGCCCGGGATCCCACGGGTGGCCGCCGGGGCCGACGGCGGGCTCGACGGTGAGCTCGACGCCGACGATGGGCTTGACGCCGGCGGCCTTGCAGGCCTGGTAGAAGCGCACGGCGCCGTACAGGCCCTCGTGGTCGGTGACGGCCAGGGCCGGCATGCCGAGCTCGGCGGCGCGCCCGGCAAGCTCGGGGATGCGGCAGGCGCCGTCGCCGAACGAGAAGGTGCTGTGCGTGTGCAGGTGGACGAAGCTCACGGCCGTCCTCCCGGCCGGTCGCCGGAGGTGGCTCCGCCTGGGGGATCAGCCTGGGGCATGTGACGCTCCTGGACGCGACGCCGGACGGTCCGCTGGGGACCCGGATCATAACACGAACATATGTTCGTGTAAACGTCGGACGGAAAGTGGGCCGGGCCCGGGGATCGCCGGCGCCGCCGTGCTCCCGCGCTGCGGACCGGGACCCCCCGGACGGCTTCTCGCGACGCACCGAAGAAACGCGTCCGTTCACCGGTCTGTCTGCTCGAGGAGGATGAGGCCGATGTCTTCCGGAAAGTGCATCGCAGACATCATGCCGGGGACCTGCAGGCCGGGCAGCGCGGTGACGCTCGCCGCGGCAACGGCCCCGCGCGGGCCCGTGGCGGGTACCGTTCGTCGTGACCAGCCGGGGCGGCCGGGAGGAGGATCGGCCGTGTCTGCTGTGGGCGGACGCACGCAGGAGGTCGAACCGGACGTCCTCACCGCCGCACAGTGCGGTGACGGTGACGCGTTCGTCGACCTCATGCGCCACTACGACCGCCGCCTGCGCATCGTGGCCTACCACACGCTGTGCGACCCCCAGCTCATGGACGACGTGCTGCAGGACGTGACCCTGCGGGTGTACCGGGGACTGGCGCGTTTTCGCGGGGAGTCGTCCCTCGGCACGTGGCTGTGCCGCATCACCTATCGCGCCTGCTGCGACGCGATGGCGCGGGGCGCGCGCGCCGGCTCGGTCGCGCTCGACGACGTGCCCGACCCGCCCGATCCGGCGCCCGACCCCGCGGACCTGGTCGCCACGCGGTCCGCGCTCGCCGAGGCGTTCGCCACGCTCCCGCCCGAGCAGCGGCTCGCGGTCCTCCTCGTGGACCGCGAAGGGTACGACTACGCGACGACGGCCGCGATCCTGGACGTGCCGCAGGGCACGCTCGCCTCGCGGCTCAACGCCGCGCGCGGGACGCTGCGGCGCTGCCTGCGCGCGTCGATGGACTCCGGAGCGGTGTGATGGACGAGACGCGCGACACAGAGCTCGGCCGCCGGCTCCAGGCTCTGGGCGAGCCGGCGCATGCGGCGGGCTACTGGGAGGCCGTACGCGTGCGCGTCGCGGCCGCCGCCGGGCGCGACACGGAGCTCGGCCGCCGGCTCGAGGTTCTCGGCGAGCCCGAACACGCGGCCGGCTACTGGCAAGCCGTGCGGGCGCAGGTGGCCGGGGTGTCGCGACGGCCGCAGCCGGCCGGGACGTGGCGCCGGCTGCGCGGGGCGCTCTCCCTCCGGCCCGTCCGTCTGGCGCTGGCGGCGGCGGCGCTCGCGGCCGTGGCCGTCGCCGTCCTGCTGTCCGGTCTCCCGACGGCCGACGGACCGCAGCCGGTCAGCGCCGAGGAGGTCATCAGGAGGGCGGTCCAGGCGTACTCTTCGGGGCGCACGTGGCAGACCGACACCGTGAACCGGCTTCCGAACCACGGAGAGACCTACCTCTCGCGCATGACGCGGGACGCGGACGGAAGCTACAGTCTGACACAGTACGACCCTGAAGACGAGGCGGCGTTCCTCGCCGGGACGGAGGGCTGCCGCGTCACCAGCGTCACCGCCTACGACGCGAGGACCGGCGTGCTCCGGAGGTCCGACCTCACGGCCGGCACCTTCAGCATCGTCCGGGGGTGGCCTCTCGGTCCGCCCGACATGGACCCGCAGACGAGCCCTTCGGGACAGGACGTGGGGGCGATCCTCCGGGCCCTCGAGGCCTACGGACGGGTGAAGCTCGAGCCCACGGTGGTCGCCGGAAGACCGGCGTGGACGGTGACCTTCACCGGCGGCGACCTTGCGGGCCGTCCATATTCGGTGCTGCGTGCGGCCGTCTACCAGGCCACGGTGGACGCGAAGACGTGGCTCTACCTCCGGATGCGGTTCGAGAACGCCGGGATGCTCATCGGCGAGGCCAGCACGGTCAGGTCGTGGGTCGACCGGCGCGTGCCGGGCGGGAAGTTCGTCCTGCGGCCGCCGGACGGCGCCACGGTCACGTCCCGCGACCGGGGGTTCAGGCGCGTCTCACTGGCGGAGGCTGCCGCCGAGCCCGGCGTCGTGGCAGTGCTTCCCGGCCGCCTGCCGGCCGGCTACGTGCTGTCGGCGGTCGCGGTGGCGGAGCAGGCGTACACGGCCAACCACTACGTGCCGGGCAGGCACGTGTTCGAGGCGCAGTACACGTGCGGCTTCGACGCCCTGACCATCTCGACGCGCACGCTCACCGACAGGTACTACCGCACCGACCTCGACCCGTTCGAGTACACGAACGACCGCGGCTGGGTCGGCCTCGCCGGGACCAGGGCGCGGATCACGTCGGGGGCGTTCGCGGGCGCGGAGGCCACGATCCTGATCGCCACGCAGTCGTCGTCGCCGCACCTCTGGGCGGTCAAGGACGGCGTGCTGCTCACGGTCGCCGGCGGGGCCTCCGCGAAGGAGCTTCTCGCCGTGGCCGGGTCGCTGCAGTATCCGGAAGCCGGCAGCTCGCCCGAGAGGCCGTGACGGCCGGGAACCCGGCGCTCCGCTTCCAACGAAGAAAGGCGCCGCGCTCGCGGTCTGTCTCGGTGAGGGATGGACGCGCCGGCGACGAGGCGGTGGGCGGGTGGCCCCGGCGGTCGCCGCCCGAGAAGGAGTGCCGTTCCGGCGCCGGCCGCCTCGTGAGTGGCGCCGCAGACGCTGCGGCCGGACGAGAGGGGGACCCGATGGACTCCGGCTTCTCAGGGTTGGCCGGCGGCAGGGCGGCCATCGGTCTGGCGCTCGCGCTGGCCGTGCTCCTCGGCGCCCTCGCCGGACGCGTCGTGCCTGCGGCGGACGGCTTCGGGGCCGTCCTGGGCCGGGCCGGCGGCGCCGGTGCGGGCCAGGCGGCGCTCCCGGCCGCCGAGATCTACCGGCGGTCGGTCCCGGGCGTCGTGAAGATCGTCGCCTTCGACGCTCCCGCTGGGGACTACGCGTCGCTGACGGGCAAGGACGGCACCGGCTTCGTGGTCAGCGCCGACGGACGCATCGTGACCTGCGCGCACGTCGTCTCGGTGGACGGGTCGCCCGTCCGGCGGGTGCGCGTCGTCTTCCGTGCCGGCGAGGCCGGCGAGTGCAGCGCCGAGGGCGTGGTCATCGGGGTCGACGCGGGCAGCGACCTCGCCGTGGTGCGCGTGGACCCGCGCGCGGTCCGGCTGACCGTGCTGCCGCTCGCCGCCGCCGACGGCCTGCAGGTCGGCGACACGGTGTACGCGCTCGGCAACGCGCTCGACTACGACTTCGCCATGACGCAGGGCATCGTCTCCGCCCTGCACCGCGTCCTCACGGGGCCTTCCGCCGAGACGATCCGCGACGGCATCCAGACCGACGCGGCCGTCAACGCGGGAGATTCGGGCGGTCCGCTCCTCGACGAGCAGGGCCGCGTGGTCGGTGTCAACGAACGGATCGTCACTCCGTACGGCGCGCCGACGGGCAACGTGGGGCTGGCCTTCGCCGTCCCCGTGAGCACCGTGAAAGACGTGCTCAGGCAGCTCGAGGCGACGGGCAGGGTCGTGCGTCCGTGGGTCGGTGTGGAAGCGCTCACCGTCTCGCCCGCGGCCGTGCAGTTGCTGCACCTCCGGACGGACCGCGGCATCCTGCTCGTCGGTGTGGAGCGGGACGGGCCGGCCGCGGCGGCGGGTCTGCGCGGCGGCGACCGCGCGGTGCCCGTGCCTGGTCAGCCCGGGCGCGTCGTGAAGGCCGGCGGCGACGTGATCACGGCACTGGCCGGCCGGCCGGTCTTGAGCACCGACGACCTCGTCGACTGCGTGCAGGCGCTCGAGCCCGGCGACAGGCTGCCGGTGAGCTACCTGCGCGGCGGGAAGAGCCTGACGACGGTGATCGTCGTGGGCGTGCGCCCGGGCACGTGAGCCGCTGTGGGGCGTGAGCCCGGCGCCTTCAGTTGAGCGCCTGCTCCAGGGCCCACGCCTTGCCGATACGGTCGTAGCGGAGGTCGAACACGCGGCCCTCGGCGCGTACCCGCCAGTAGACGCGGCTGACGCGGCCGTCGTCCTTCCACCAGCCGGTCTCGAGGACCCACGTCTCGAGGACGCGCTCGACCCGGTAGCGGCGGCGGCGCCAGACGAAGCTGACGGGGCGCCGCTGCCGCTCGTTCCAGCTGACGGCGACGCGGGCGGGGAGGGCGTGGCCGCGGCCCGGCGCCCGGCCCGGCGCGGCCGTGCCGGCGCCCGCCGGAGGGTCGCCGGCGCCGGTCCTGGGATCGTCTTCGGAGGTGGCTCCGCCTGCCATGACCGCTCCTGGGGGCCGTGTGGGATCGTGCGAGTGACCCAGACCTTAGCACGAACATATGTTCGTGTAAACGCCGGACGGAAAAGCAGCCGTGCGGCCCGCCGGTCAGGCGCCGAGCGTCACGTCGGCGAGGTCGGGCACCACCACGTCGGCGCCGTGCTCGAGCAGCGCCGCGGCCTGGTCCAGGCGGTCGACGCCGATGACGAGGCCGAACCCGCCCCGCCGTCCGGCCTCGACGCCGGAGAGCGCGTCCTCGACGACCGCGGCGCGGGAGGGCTCGACGCCCAGACGCCGCGCCGTCTCCAGGTAGGCCGCCGGGTCGGGCTTGCCGGCCAGGCCGAGCTCGTCGGACACGACGCCGTCGACGCGCTGGTCGAACAGGCCGGTCAGGCCGGTCGCCTCGAGCACCATGACGGTGTTGCGGCTCGACGACATGAGGCCCACGCGCAGCCCGGCGCGGTGCAGCTCGCCGATCAGCGCGACCGTCGCCGGGTACGTCTTCACGCCGTTCTCCCTCACCTCGGCCACGAAGTACTCGTCCTTGCGGTTGCCGAGG
>CAIXSE010000335.1 GCA_903921965.1 uncultured Thermoleophilia bacterium
CCGCCGCGCGGGTCCTCCATGTCGCCGCGCCGCCGCGGGATCAGGTGGAAGTGGCAGTGGAAGATCGTCTGGCCGGCCGCCTCCCCCACGTTCGCGCCGATGTTGAAGCCCTCCACCGCGGCGTCGTCCGCCATGACCAACTCGCGCACGCGATGAAGCAGGTCGTCGCAGGCCAGGAGTTCGTCGGCGTTCAGGGAGAAGTAGTCGCGCGCGTGCCGGCGAGGGATTATCAGCGCGTGCAGACGCGTCACCGGATAGGAGTCCCACAGCGCGCAGGCCAGGTCGTTGGCCAGGAAGACGCGCTCGTGATCGGGCTGACAGAAGATGCAGCTGCTCATATGCAGTCGTGCCTGCTTGCTGTCATGCACCTCACCCCCCGGCGCCAGTCATGGTAGCACCATGATAAGACGGCGAACCGTGACGTCGACGGGGCGCTCGACAGCGCCCTCGTCTCCTACTCGCCGTCCGACCCTCGTGGTACAACGGACACGGGCAACGAGCCCTCGAGGCAGTCCCCGAAACGGAGGGTTGATGGACGAGGTCCAGCGACGGTTCAGCCTCATGCAGTGGCGGTACGCCGAGGAAGATCCGAAGGCGCTTGCGGAGCTTGAACGCCGCATCGCCGTCCAGGGACGGGCGGGCAAGACGATCGTCTACTCAGACCTCGTGCGCGGCGTGCGCTTCGACCTCCCGAGCCTCAAGGACTCGCCGCGCTACATCGACATCCACGCCTGGCAGCCTCTCGACCGGTCCATCGTCGGCGATTTCCTCGCCGAGATCAGCCGCCGAAGCTACGAGCGCGGACGGTTCCTGGCCAGCGCCCTTGCTGTGAACGCCGAGGGGTTCCCGGGGGATGGGTTCTACTCGCTCTTGACGGAGCTCGGTCTCATCCCCATGAAGACGAGCAGTCTCGGACTCGAGGTGTGGGTCGAGCACGTCAAGAAGGCGCAGGCATGGTACAAGCAGCACGCCGTGCCGGACGACTGACCACTACCGCGACTCGAGGTGCCCATGAACTCGGACCGTCAGGAGATGACCGGCGCCTTGGTCGCGCAGGTGCAGCGGATCACGGAGGTGGCGTATCCGCCGACGGCGCCACACGAGCAGTAGCCCCTCGCTGTCACGCCGGCCCGCAGCGACCGGTGAGCACGCCCGCACCTCATCGCGACTCTACGGGTCCCCGGACCTGACACAGCGATCGATGCGCGGCTGCCGCATCACAGCGCCGATGCATCGCCTGCGCGGCCATCAGACAAGACGTATCTTATCTTTACCTTTCGGGTAAAGACATGGTAACGCGGACCGCCGGTGAAGATCGCCTTTCGAACGCACAAGCTCCAGCGGCAGTACGAGCACTCCGGCGAGGCCGTCCGCGCCTATGGCGACCAGGTCGCTCGCAGGTACGTGGAACGCATCAACATCATCAAGGCAGCCCGGGACATGCATGAACTGCAGCAGATAGCCGTCCTCCGCTGCCATCCGCTGACGGGCGATCGCGCCGGGCAGTGGGCGATCCGGCTGACGGGCTTCTACAGGCTGATCGTCACACTCGACGGGGAGCACCTCGAGATAGCGATGATCGAGGAGGTGAGCAAGCACTATGGCGACTAGCGCAAGCGTCCACTCGGACCTCGCGATACCGCCGGGGGAGTTCCTCGAGGAGGTCATCGCCGACCTCGACATGACGAAGGACGAACTGGCGCGGCGCATGCAGCGACCCCCGGCCAAGCTCAGCGCGGTCTTCAACGGCGACAAGGCCATCACTCCCGAGACGGCGCTTCAGCTGGAGAAGGTCGTCGGCGTCTCCGCCCACATCTGGCTCGGACTCGAGTCCGAGTACAGGCTCACCCTGGCACGGAACCAGGCCAGACGGTCGGACTCCCTGGAGCAAGAGGAGCAGCTCACGACGGCCTACTGCTATACCCAGTTGGAGAGACTCGGCATGGTCGCGCCGAGCCGCAAGCCCCTCGTGCGCGTCGCCGAGCTCCAGCGCTACTTCGGCGTGGCGTCGCTGCTGGCCATACCCGACGTCCGCCTGTACCAGGCCGCGCTCAGAGAGAGCCGGCCGGACCCGCGCCGGCGCCCCCGCTCCCCTCAGGCACTCGCGGCGTGGCTGCGGTTCGGCGAGCTCAAGGCGCGGGAGGTCGACTGCGGCACTTTCGATCGGCAACTGTTGAGGAGCTCGCTCGACGACATCCGCCACATGACGCTCGAAGGTCCGGAGAGCTTCCAGA
>CAIXSE010000336.1 GCA_903921965.1 uncultured Thermoleophilia bacterium
CAGCCTCAGGATCTCGACGTGCTTCTTGGCCGCGACGTACGCGGTGAAGTAGCCGGCGAGCAGGTAGATGGGGATGGTGAGGTACGGCCCCACGACGGGGATGCGCACCAGGGCGATGCTGATGAGCGTGGCGATGACCAGACCGACGACGACACCGCCGATGGCCACGACGACCTCGGCCCCGGAGGCCCGCGCCATGATCTCGTCCATGCTGCGGAAGCCCTGCAACACGGAGCGGGAGAGCAACACGCCGCACAGGTAGCCGACGGAGAGGCCGATGACGGTGCCGAGCACCAGCCAGACGATCGTGCCGGTCTCGTCGAGGTTCGGCGAGAACGACGAGGCGAGGAGCCGGTCGGTGAACTGGTAGCCCGCGAGCGCCCCCAGGAGGGCGAGCACCACGCGCACCGCGGGAGAGAGCACCCCCCGCGGCTTGCGCTCCTTCTTCGGCCGGGGACCGGCCTCAGACGACGGCGGCTGGCTCGAGCGGTTCATCGACAACCGGAGCAGCCCCATCGACATGGATGTTCTCGAGGACCTCCTCGAGGAACGCATTGGCTTCGTCCTCGTTGAAGTCACGCGCGTACATGAGCTCGCTGGCGAGGATCTTCTTGGCCTTGGAGAACATCTGCTTCTCGCCGGTCGAGAGGCCCTTGATGGCGTGGCGGATGGCGAGGTTGCGCACCACTTCGGCGACCTCGAAGATGTCGCCGGTCTTGAGCTTGTCGCGGTTGTGCTTGTAGCGACGGCTCCAGTTCTTGGGCATCTTGGTGGGGTCGCCGCGCAGGACCTCGAGGACCTGGTCGACGACGTCGGCCTCGACGACCTTGCGCAGGCCGGCGCGGTCGGCGTTCTCCACCGGGACCATGACCGTCATGTCGTTGTGGAGGATCTGGATCGTGAGGTAGTCGCGCTGCTGGCCGAGGATCTCTTTCTGCTCTATCTTCATGATCTTGCCCGCGCCGTGGTGCGGGTACACGACCTTGTCACCGACTGAATACAAGTTCTCAAACCCCCCACTGGTCGTTGCCGGCCCCAGAGCCCTGCCGCGACGGAGATGCTCCGCCCAGGAGAGAGCCCAGAGCCCCGCGCAGGTCGACGGCGCCCGAAGCGGCACCGCCGACGCGTCGCGCATCGGCGGCAGGCACGACGACGCGGCTGAAGCCGGCGCGGCCGGCCTCGACGACGCGTCGTTCACATTGACTGCAGGTGCGCAGTTCGCCCGTCAGGCTGATCTCCCCGATTGTGGCGACACCTTGCGGCAACGGCGCGTCACGCTCGGCAGAGGCGATGGCGAGGGCGACGGCAAGGTCGGCCGCAGGTTCGTCGATGCGGATTCCGCCTGCAATTGTAACAAAAACGTCGCTGGATGACAAAGGCAGGCGGGCGTGCCTGCCGAGGACGGCGACGATCATCGCGAGACGGTTGCGGTCGAGGCCGACGGCGACGCGCCTCGGCATGGCCAGCTCGGTGCGGTGCACCAGGGCCTGCACCTCGACGGCGAAGCAGCGGCTGCCCTCGACGGCGATGTGGACGGCGGCGCCCGCGGCGGGGCCGCCGTCGCCGAGGAACAGGGCCGAGGGGTCGGAGACGCCGGCGAGGCCGGCGCCGGTCATCTCGAAGACGCCCAGCTCGTTGGTGGACCCGAAGCGGTTCTTGGCCGCCCGCAGGGTACGGAAGAAGCGCGTGCGGTCGCCCTCGAACTGCAGCACCGTGTCGACCATGTGCTCGAGGACCCGCGGCCCGGCGATGGCGCCCTCTTTGGTGACGTGGCCGACGAGGAACACGGAGGCGCCGGTGTCCTTCGCGAGGCGGAGGAAGCGGCCCGCCGCCTCGCGCACCTGGCTCACGCTGCCGGGCGCCGACGTGAACGCGTCGCAGTAGAGCGTCTGCACGGAGTCGACCACGACGAAGTCGGGGCGCGCCTCCGCGACGGCCTCGACCACCGTGTCGAGCTCGGTCTCGGCGAACACCTCGATGGCGCCCGGGTCGGCGCAGACGCGCTCGGCGCGCATCTTGACCTGGGCGGCCGACTCCTCGCCGCAGACGAGCAGCACGCGGCGGCCGGAGGCGGCCACGCGGTCGAGCGCCTGCAGCAGGAGCGTGGACTTGCCGATGCCGGGCTCGCCGCCGACGAGCACGAGCGAGCCCGGGACGATGCCCCCGCCGAGCACGAGGTCGAGCTCGGCGATGCCGCTCGGGAAGCGCTCGACCGCCGAGGAGACGACCTCGGAGAGGCGCACGGGCCCCGGGGAGGTGCTGCCTCCCCGGGGCCCGTCGCCCTTCTTCGCGCGGCGGGCCCGGCCGGCGTAGCCGGCCCCGCCCGCCTGGACGCGCTCTTCGTCGAACGAGTCCCAGGCGCCGCAGTCGGGGCAGTGGCCGAGCCACTTGGCCTCGCGGCGCCCGCACTCGCGGCACGTGAAGACGGTCTGCTGCTTCGCCACCTCAGCCGGCCCGGCGCTCGCAGACGGCCCGGCCGTTGCTCGCGCCCGGCCCGGTCACCGGCGCCTCAGGCTCCCGCCGCGGCGCCGCCGGCGTCGGGCCCGTCGTCGCCGCCCTTCGACGGCCCGATGGGGCCGACGCTCTGCGTGATCGGCTCGTCGAGGCCCACCATGGGCAGCTCGACGCGCCCGCCCACGCGCTCGCCGTTGACGGTGAGCACCGTGTCGTCGTCGGCGGCGTCGACGATGATGATCGTGCCCTCCGGGAACTGGCGCTCGAGCATGGCGTCGCTGAGCTTGTCCTCGATGTACCGCTGGATGGCGCGGCGCAGCGGCCGTGCCCCCAGCATCGGGTCGAAGCCCTTCTCCACCAGCAGGTCGCGGCCGGCGTCGGTGAGCTCGACGGTGATGCCCGCCGGTGCCACCTGCGCCCGCAGCCTGTCGATGAACAGGTTGACGATCTGGGCGATCTCCTCGCGCTCCAGCTTGTGGAACACGATGACCTCGTCCACGCGGTTGAGGAACTCGGGCCTGAAGACACGCTTGAGCTCGCCGGTGATGCGGCCCTTCATGTCCTCGTAGCTCATGCCCTTGTTCGCCGACTGCGTGAAGCCCAGCGGCGTGTCGCGGGTGATCATCTCGGCACCGATGTTGCTGGTCATGATGAGGATGGTGTTGCGGAAGTCGACCGTGCGCCCCTGCGAGTCGGTGAGGCGCCCGTCCTCGAGGATCTGCAGCAGGATGTTGAACACGTCCGGGTGCGCCTTCTCGATCTCGTCGAAGAGGATGACGCTGTACGGCTTGCGGCGCACGACCTCGGTGAGCTGGCCGCCCTCGTCGTGGCCCACGTAGCCGGGCGGCGAGCCGACGAGGCGGGACACGGAGTGCTTCTCCATG
>CAIXSE010000337.1 GCA_903921965.1 uncultured Thermoleophilia bacterium
GGCGTGCCCGCCGCGTGCGCCTCGATCTGGACCAGGCCGAAGGCCTCGCTGCGGGCGACGCTCGGCAGGCAGAAGACGTCGGCGGCGTGATACCAGGCGGCCAGCTCGCCGTCGTCCTGTGGCGGCAGGAAGGTCGCGCGCACGCCGGAGTCCGAGGCCCGCCGTCGCAGCTCGTCCTCGAGCGGGCCACGCCCGACGAGCACCAGGTCGGCGTCGACCTCCTTCATCGCCTCGAGCAGCACGTCGACGCCCTTGTAGTAGACGAGGCGGCCGACGAACAGCACGATGTGCCGCCCGCCGTGGGCGGCGCGCAGCTCCGCCGCGCGCGCCGCGACGCCGGGGCCCGCCGTCAGCTTCGCCTCCGGCAGGCCGAACGGGACGACCCTGCACTTCGCCGCGCGCGGCGCGAGCATCGGGGAGTGGCGCACCATGTCCGGCGACGACGTCACGATGATGTCGACTCTATCCAGAAAGCGCTCGAGGAACGGGCCGTACACGGCGAGCAGGCGCTTCTGGCGCACGATGTCGCTGTGGTAGAGGACGACGCTGGGCAGGTCAGGCCGGGCGAAGAGGAACGCGAGCTCCCCCCAGGGATACGGCGCGTGGAAGTGGAGGATGTCGGGGGGCTCGAGCCCGAGCGGCCCGCGCAGCGCGGCCTCCGCCCGCAGTGCCGCGGGAAGTCCGGGAGCAACCGGCGCCGAGGAGACGGAGAAGAGGCGCGGCAGGCGCAGCACGCGCACCCCGCCGACGACGTCACTTCGGCCCGTGGGGGCCTCGTTGCAGACGAGCGCCCGCACGCGCGCGCCGGCGTGCTCGACGAGGCCCTCGGACAACGTCCGCACGACCGCCTCCACTCCGCCGAGGTGCGGGGGCGAGTAGTACTTGTTGACCATGGTCACGCGCAGGGCGTGGCGCGAGGCGTCCATGGCCGCCATTGTGACACGCACGGCCGCCCGGGCCGACCCGGACCACGGACCGGCGCCCCGTCAGGCTCCGCCGCACACCTCTGCGTACACGCCCACGACGCCGCTCACCATGGCGTCGAGCGTGAACCGCTCGCGGACACGCCCGGCGCCGGCCGCGCCCATGGCGCTGCGTGCGGACGGCGCGGCGAGCAGCCGGGCCAGCGCCTCTGCGAGCGCCTCGGGGTCCGCCGGAGGCACGAGCAGCCCCGTCTCGCCGGCGGCGACCGCCTCGGGGATGCCGTCCACAGCCGTCGCGACAACGGGCAGGCCGAAGGCCATCGCCTCGAGCAGGACGTAGGGCAGCCCCTCCCAGAGAGAGGAGAGCACGAAGAGGTCGGCGTCGGTGTACGCCGAGGCAAGGCCGGGGCGCGGCGCCACGAAGCGCACGCGCTCGCCGAGCCCCTCGGCGCGGGCGACGGCCCGTAGCTCGGGCTCGAGGTGCCCCGCCCCGACGAGCGCGAGCACCGCGTCGGGGAACGCCGGGCCGAGGCGGCCCCAGGCGCGCAGCAGGGTCGCCTGGTCCTTGGGCACGTCGAAGCGGCCGACTGAGAGGATCAGCGGCTGCCCGCCGGCAAGGCCGAGCTCCCGGCGGAACGCGCCGCGGGCGACGGCAGGCGGCGGGAAGTCGATCCCGTTGGGCACCACGGCCGTACGGGCCGGGTCGACGATGCCGAGCCTCGCGCCCTTGTCCCGGTTGGCCCGGCTGACGGCGATGAACCGGGCGGTGCGCGGGCGCAGCGTCCGCTCCACGCCGAGCAGCACACCGCGGCGGGCCCGGGA
>CAIXSE010000338.1 GCA_903921965.1 uncultured Thermoleophilia bacterium
AGCACGACGGTGCGGTAGTCGCCGTGGCCGCCGCCGCGCGTGGCCTGGAAGTAGTCGGACTGGGCCCCGGCGATGCTGCCCATGCCGGGGCCGCCTCGCACCACGTTGACGATCACGGCCGGCAGTTCGTCGGCGACGAGGTACGAGATGCCCTCCTGCTTGAGGCTGATCCCGGGCCCGCTCGACGACGTCATGGCGCGGGCACCGGCGGCCGCGGCGCCGAGGACCATGTTGATGGCGGCGATCTCGCTCTCCGACTGGATGAAGACGCCGCCCGTCTCAGGCAGCCGTCTGGCCATGTACTCGGTGATCTCGTTCTGGGGCGTGATCGGGTACCCGAAGTAGTGCGTGCAGCCGGAGAGTATGGCCGCCTCGCCGAGGGCGACGTTGCCGCTCATGAGCTGCTTCACCGGACGCTCACTTCGATGGCCGCGTCGGGGCACATGAGGGCGCAGTTGCGGCAGGCGTTGCAGTCCCCGCCCCCGTCGAAGGCGGCGACGAAGTACCCCTTGGCGTTCAGCTCCTCGGAGATCGCGAGGCAGCCCTGCTTGCAGAACTCGACGCACAGGGCGCAGCCCTTGCAGCGCTCGCGGTCGATGCCGATGGTCGCCTTCACGTGTGTGCCCCTCATCTGTCCGGTGCCCGGAGCCGGGCGGCGCGCTCGGGCGCCGCCGCCCTGCCGATCGTGAATGATAGTCCATGGCGGCCTTGCGGGCCTCCGGCCCGGCCGGACCACGCGTCCGGCGGCGCCCTGACGCGGCTCCGCTTCGGGTACGCGCGATCTTCCGGACGGCCTCGTGCGTCGCCTAGGACGCGCCCCCACCGAGGGCGCCCGGGCGCCCGGAAGTGCCGGGGTTCGCGCTCGCGGGTATACATAGTTGTGCACGCAACTTCGAGAGGTGGTCGCCGTGCCTGTGATGAGCTCCAGCAAGACGTACGACTGCGGGCTGTGTGGCGCCGCCCTGCAGTCCAGGTGGGCGCTGGACAACCACCTGTGCCTGATGCACGACCAGTGCGGCGGGCCGCGGCCCGGCGCCGAGATCACGTTCCGGTGCGCGGCCTGCGGCGCCGCGTTCATGCGCCGCAGCGAGTTGCTCGCTCACATGGAGAGCAGCGGACACGGCGCCCCGAGGGGCGCCGGGGACGCGCGTCCGGCGCTGCGCAGGGGCGCGCGGGCCGCGACCCGCAAGGCGGGAGGCGGCCCGTCCTGACGGCGCCGCGAGCCGGCCGCCGGCGGCCCCACAAGCCCCATCGCCGGGTCTCCCACCGGGCCGGCTCCGGGCCGGCCTGATCGAACATGGCCAGGATGTCCTCGCCGGCGCCGAGGCCGAAGGCGTGGCAGCTGCGGCGTATCGGTCCGTAGATGTCCACGCCGGGATGATGCCCTGCCGGGAGAGACGGGGACCCGTTGGCCGCGGTTGCCAGCGCCGCCGCCGTCCTGTTAGGTACGCCCACGACGTCATCGTCAACGGCCGCGCCTCTGCGCCCGCCCCACCCAGGAGACGGCTCACATGGCCCACGTCCACTCGACCGCCTGGTTCGGCGACGGCACCGTCCCCGTCGGCGACGCCTCGCTCAGCATCACCAGTTCGGCCGTCCTGTACGGCCTCAGCGTCTACACGGTGTTCCCCGTCACGGTCACCGGCGGCGGGCACGCCGTGGCCTTCCGCCTCGCCGACCACTACCGCCGCCTCGTCAACTCCGCGCGCATCATCGGCATCGATACGTTCGAGCCCGCCTGGCCGGAGCGACGGTTCAGGGAGGCCGTCACAGAGGTCGTGACGGCCAACGCCGTCACGGAGGACGTCTTCGTGCGCGCCAGCGTGCACGTGGACGCCGAGCTGCCGGGGACCCGCTCGCGCGGTATGTCCACCGTGCTCAGCATGTTCGTCTACCGCGCGGAGCCCATCCTGCCGCTCGACGGGGCCCGCCTCAAGACCAGCGTGTGGCGGCGCATCCCCGACTACGCCATCCCCTCGCGCTCCAAGGTCAACGGCGCCTACGTGAACTCGGTGCTGGCCAAGCAGGACGCCATCGACAGCGGGTACGACGACTGCGTCTTCCTCGACGCCGCGGGCCACGTCTGCGAGCTCAGCGCCGCCAACATCTTCCTGGTGCGGGGCGGCGTGCTCGTCACCCCGAGCACGGCCAACGACCTGCTGGAGGGCATCAACCGCAGCACGGTGCTCGCCCTGGCCTCGGACCTCGGCATCCCGGTGCACGAGCGCGAGGTCGACCTCACCGAGCTGTACATCGCCGACGAGGTGTTCGCGTGCGGCACGTCCACCTACATCGCCCCGGTGGTCGAGGTGGACGCACGGGTCGTCAACGGCCGCGGCGTCGGGCCTGTGACCGCGGCCCTCCGCGAGCGGTACCTCGCGGTGCTGCGCGGTGAGGACGAGGCCTACGAGCACTTCGTGACGCGCATCGGCTGAGGCGCGGAAGCGCCTGGGGGCGCGGACCGTGCGTGTGCGACCGCCCCGTGCGCGGCCGGGCTCCGCCGTGCGGCGCTGTTGCCGATTCCCGGTCGAGCTGCTTCGATAGTGGCCGGCGGGCACCCCGTGTGGTCGCCGGTCCGCTCCAGAGTCCGAGCCCGGGATACGCCGCGCGTCCGCCGGCGCGGGAGGCAGCATGGATGTCAGCAAGAAGAGGAACGTCGAGGCGACGGCGCGATGCATCGGGTGGGCCTACCACGACCTGCTGTGGTTCTCCGAAGAAGAGGCCGGAGAGGCCACCCGGGAGCGCGACGCGCTCCTGGAGGCCGTGTCGCCCTGGAGCGCCTCCGCCTATGGGGGCAGCAAGCCTCACATCGGGCCGCTCTCGCCGGGCTGTCTGAGCTGCGGCGCGGGTGTCTGGAGCTGCAACTTCTTCACCGGCGTGTGCGGGCTGGACTGCTTCTACTGTCCTTCCCCGCAGGGCGACCGCGAGCGGCCGCCGACGACCGAAGGCCATGAGTTCTCGGACCCCGAGGAATACGTGCAGTATCTGAGGACGTTCGGTTTCACCGGTGTCGGCTTCTCCGGCGGAGACCCCCTGCTGGCGCTCGACCAGCTGGTGACCTACGTCCGGGCCATCCGCAGGGCCTTCGGCGACGCGATCTACGTGTGGGTGTACTCGAACGGGCAGGTCGTGGACCGCGAGGTCCTCGGGGACCTCGAGCGTGCGGGGGTCGACGAGATCCGCTTCGACATCGCCGCGGCCGGCTACGACCTCGCGGCTCCGGCGCTCGCCGGGGGCTTCTCCCCCGCGGTGTCTGTCGAGGTCCCCGCCATCCCCGAGGACCTGGAGCTCCTCCAGAGCGCCCTGGGCGAGATGCAGGCCATCGGGGTCGACTACCTCAACGTCCACCAGCTGATGGTGACCGAGCACAACTACAAGGTGTTCCGTGACCGCGGCTACCACTTCCTCCACCAACCCGACATCGGCGTGTTCGAGTCCGAGATCGCGGCTCTCCGTCTCATGCGGTACGTCGGCGAACGGCGGCTCGGTCTGCCGGTCAACTACTGCAGCAACGCGTACAAGGACAGGTATCAGGGCAGGGGCGGCCGGAGGCGGTTCGCGGCGGCGGTGCACCGGGGGTTCGAGGAGGTCACCGACGCAGGCTACATCCGGTCGTTCCAGGTGGCGGACTCACCCGCGAAGACCGAGGCCATGGTCCGGCGCCTGGACGAGGCTCCGGGCGCCGCCGGCCGCTGGAGTCGCGACGGCGCGAGTGCGTCCCTCGCCATCCACAGCGCGCTGATCCCGTACATCGACTGGGAGTCGGCCGAGGTGACCCTGCGGTACCTGACACCGCGCATCGTCCTCAAGGATCGGACCGCCGGGTTCGCCGAGGGCAACCTCGCGTCCGGGCACGAGACCGTCTTCGAGCACCGCGGCTGGACTCAGGCGTCGCTCGACTGCTGGCGTCTGCTCTACGACGCGGGGGCGGACCGCAAGGATGCGTTCAGGGAGCTGTACCGGGCGTACCCGGCCGCCGGCAAGGAGGGGATCCTGAAGGCGCGGGAAGAGGTGGACCGCCTCGAGTCGATCGCCCAGTGGGAGCAGGTCGAGACGGGGTTGCCCGAGATCTACTGACGGGGCTCGCGGGCACCGGGCGGCTCGCGGTGCGGCGGTGCAAGTCGCGACCGGCGTCGCCGCCGCGGCGCACCCGCCGGCTCAGAAGCGGCTGAAGTCCAGGCCGGGCAGCATCGCGCCGTACTGCTCGAGGTTGCGGTGCAGCTCGAAGCAGCGCGCGAGGTCGTGGCGGATGTGCCCCTGGCGCGCCGTGGCCACGTACTCGTGCAGGTAGTCGCGGTAGGCGGGGTGGGCGCAGTCGTCGATGATGCGCTGCGCCCGCGCCGCCGGGCCGAGCCCGCGCAGGTCGGCGAGGCCGTGCTCGGTGACGATGACGTGGGCCGAGTGCTCGCTGTGGTCCACGTGGCTGCAGAAGGGCACGACCGACGACACCTTGCCGTGCTTCGCCGTCGAGTGGCAGACGAAGACCGAGAGGCGGGCGTTGCGCTCGAAGTCGCCCGCCCCGCCGAGCCCGTTCATGAGCTGCGTGCCACACACGTGCGACGAGTTCACGTGCCCGTAGATGTCCACCTCGAGGGCGGTGTTGCTGGCGATCACGCCGAGCTGGCGGATCACGGCCGGGTTGTTGCTGATCTCCTGCGGGCGCAGGACGACCCGCGGCGCGAAGAAGTCGAAGTCCGCGTAGAACTCGTCGAGCTTGTCCTCCGACAGCGTGAGGGCCCCGGCGCTGGCCCCGGTCAGGCGGCCGGCCCTCATGGCGTCGACGCAGGAGTCCTGGAAGACCTCCGTGTACATGGTGAACGGCGGCATATCGTCGTGTTCGGCGAGATCGGCGATGAGCGCGTTGCCGATGTTGCCCACTCCGCTCTGCAGCGGCAGGAACCCGGCCGGCAGCCTGTCGGCGGCCAGCTCGTCGAGGAAGAAGGCGACGAGGTTCTCGGCGATGGCGCGGCTGCCGGCGTCGGGGGCACGCGGGGCCGGCCGCGTGCTGGGCTGGTGCGTCTCCACCACCGCGACGACCTTGGCGGGGTCCACGGTCGCCCAGGTGCGGCCGATGCGGTCCAGCGGGTGACCGATCGCCAGCGCCCGGCGGTGCGGCGGCAGTCCGAGCGTGACGATGTCGCTCAGCGCGCTGACCGCCGGGAGGTGCCGCCGGTTCAGCTCCACCACGACCTTGTCGGCCATGGCGAGGAAGGTGGGGGCGTTGCCGATCGCGGTGGTCAGCGAGACGCGCCCGTCGGCGCTGATGTCGGTGGCTTCGACGATGGCGATGTCGACGGGGCCGAAGAAGCCCTCGAGCAGCTGCTGGGCGCAGTGCGAGAGGTGCTCGTCGTGGTACTCGATGCGGCCTTCGTTGATGGCGTCGCGGCAGGGCCCCTCGGACTGGAAGGGCATGCGGAAGCTGAGGGCGTCCTCCTTGGCGAGCTCGACGTCGCCGGCCGGGCCGGCCTCGGCGCCGGCGAGGATGCGGATCTTGAACGGCTCGCCGGCCTGGTGCAGGGCGCGCGCCCGCTTCGTCAGCGCGCCCGTCACCGCCTGCGGGATGCCGGGGTCGGTGAAGCCGCCGACGCCGAGCGTCGCCCCGTGGGGGATGAGCTCGGCAGCCTCCTCGGCGCTCATGGTGGGATAGCCGGCGGTCGCCATGTGCGTCACTCCCCTCGCAGCCTGCGGGCGGCCGGCTCGGGGCCGCCCGTCCCGGTCATCCTACCTCCCGTGCGGTCGTCTCGGAGGCCGCGGGGAACACGAAGAAGCGCCCGCGCCCCCTCTTCCGGGGGGCGCGGGCGCGGTCGTCGCACCTGGCGTGACGCGGCCGGCCCGAAGGGCCCGCGTCCGGTCACCTGGTCGTGATCGTCGGGGTCGTCCCCGTCCGGCCGCTGCTGTCTGTGGCAGTGACGGTGTAGGTGCGGTTCTTGGGGCTCG
>CAIXSE010000339.1 GCA_903921965.1 uncultured Thermoleophilia bacterium
ACTACCCGGAGGGCGAGCGGCGCCTGCTGTCGCTCTTCGCCGCCATGCTCGCGGGCGTGCGCCACCGCATGCGCACGGAGCTGGCGCGGCGCGAGGGTGAGCGCCGGCTCCAGAACGTCATCCAGGGCACCCGCGCCGGCACCTGGGAGTGGAACGTTCAGACCGGAGAGACGGTGTTCAACCAGCGCTGGGCCGAGATCCTCGGGTACCGTCTGGCCGACCTGGAGCCCGTGAACATCCAGACCTGGGCGTCGCTGGCCCACCCGGACGACCTCGCCGCGTCCGATGCGCAGCTCGGGCAGGTGTTCGCGAGGCGGCGCGACTACTACGACATCGAGTGCCGCATGCAGCACCGCGACGGCCACTGGGTCTGGGTGCACGACCGCGGCACGGTGACCGAGTGGCTGGAGGACGGCCGGCCGCTGTGGATGTCCGGCACCCACGTCGACGTGACCGAGGCGCACGAGGCGCGAGAAGCCCTGCGCGCCGGCGAGGAGCGCCTGCGCGACCTGGCGCTCACCACGGCCGACTGGCTGTGGGAGGTGGACGCCGAAGGGCGCTACACCTCGTGCTCCGACAAGGTCCGGGACGTGCTCGGGTACGAACCGCACGAGGTCGTCGGGCGCACGCCGTTCGCCTTCATGGCGCCCGGCGAGGCCGAGCGGCTCGGACACGTCTTCGCAGGCCTGATCGAGCGCCGCGAGGGCTGCGCCGAGCTCGTCAACACGAATCTGCACCGGGACGGGCACGAGGTCGTGCTGTCCACCTCGTGCGTCCCCGTGCTCGGCGACAGCGGCCTGCTCCTTGGGTTCCGCGGCGTCGACAAGGACGTCACCGCCGAGGTCCAGGCCCGCGAGGCGCTGCTGCAGAGCGAGGCGCGCTACCGCGCCGTGAGCGACACGGCGGCCGACGCCGTCATCACCGCCGGCCTCGACGGCACCATCACCGGCTGGAACCCCGCCGCGCAGCTGATGTTCGGCTACACCGAGGCGGAGGCCGTGGGCAGCCCGGTCACCATGCTCATGCCGGACGCCTTCCGCCACGCCCACCCGGCGGCGATGCGGC
This sequence comes from uncultured Thermoleophilia bacterium, assembly GCA_903921965.1. Next base: position 1,066 of record CAIXSE010000339.1, read on the forward strand.
GCGTCAGGGACGGCGGCAGCCTGCGGCTCAACGACCGGGTGATGTCACTCGAGGGCAGGCGAAGCGACGGGAGCGAGTTCCCCATCGAACTGTCGATGGCGGAGTGGGAGCTCGCCGGCGTACGGTCCATCACGACGATCGTCCGCGACGTCAGCGAGCGCCACGCTGCCGAGCGGGCGCTGGCCGCGTCCGAGGCGCAGTTCCGCCTTCTTGCGGAGAACGCCTCGGACCTGGTGTTCCGTGCCGACAACGACGGCGTCACGCTCTGGGTCTCCCCCTCGGTCACGGCGGCGCTGGGGTGGCGACCCGAGGAGCTCGTCGGGCTCTCCATCGCCGGCTTCGTCCACCCCGACGACCTCGCGACGCTGCGCGGCGCCCAGAGTGTGTTGCTCGAGGGCGAGGCGGCCAGATACGAGCTCCGGCTGAGGACGGCCGACGGCGACCACCGCTGGATGGCGGTCAGCTCGAGGCCGATCGTCGACGAGCACGGCGTCGTGGTGGGCCGCGTCGGCGGCCTGCGCGACATCCAGAGCGAGGTCGAGGCGCGCCGGGCGCTCGCCGCGAGCGAGGAGCAGTACAGGCGCGTCTTCGACGTCGAACCCGACGGCCTGCTGCTCGTCGACCGGCAGACCCTCGGCATCGTCGACGCCAACGAGTCGGCCGTGCGCATGTACGGTTTCGACCGCGAGGAGCTGCTCAGGCAGTCGCTCGGCACGCTCTCGGCCGAGCCCGAGGCCACGCGCCGGACCATCGAGACGGCCGCCGGGCCCAGCGAGGTGCACGTGCCGTTGCGCAGCCACCGCCGCAGGGACGGCTCGGTCTTCCCCGTGGAGGTCTCGGCGGCCGGCCTGAGGCTCGACGACCGCGACCTGGTGTGCCTGGCGCTGCGCGACGTGACCGACCGCGAGGCGCACTCGGCCCTCGCCGTCGCCTCCAGCGAGGTCACGGCCCGGCTGCTGCGGACCAACGAGACGGCCACGAGCAGCGATCTGTACAACGTCATCCTGCTGCCGCTCCTGCTGGCCACGGCGGCCGACCGCGTCCGGGTCTACGAACAGGACGCGGCGACCGGGCCCGAGGTCCCGTACACGCAGAAGGCCTACCTCGCCGCGCCCGGAGCCTACGCGGTCCCGGACCCGGGCACCTGGGCGACCCGCCGGGACTTCGGCGAGCAGTGGTCGGCGCTCGTCTCCCGCGGCGAGCCGTTCCAGGTCCACGCCGACGCGAGCGGGGGCATCGGTGCGGTGCCCCGCGAGGCGCAGGTCCAGTCCCTGCTCGCACTGCCGTTCGGCACGCGCGGCGACACCACGGGCTTCGTGGCGCTCGAGTTCGCCCGCCACCGCCGCGAGTGGGGCCGCGACGAGCTGCTCCAGCTCGGCGCGGCCGCCTCGGCGCTGTCGACGGCGCTGGAGCGCCAGCGCGCGCTCCGCGCGGTGCGCGCGCGCACCGGCGAGCTCAGCGCCCTGCTCGACGCGAGCCGTGCCATAGTGTCGACCATCGAGTACGACCGCGTGCTGCACGAGGTGGCGCGCGCTGCGGGTGAGGCGCTCGACGCCCCCGAGTGCGTCATCTGGGAGTACGTCGAGCGCCGGCGGCAGGCCGAGTTCCGCTGCCTGTGGGAGCGCGACCCCAGGCCGGGACTGGCCGAGAGTCTCGCGGGGACTTCCTACGGGATCGACGGGTACCCGGGCGGCCTGCAGCAGCTGCGGCGCGGGCACGCCTCACAGCAGTCTCGCTCGGACCCGGACCTCACCGACGCCGACGCCGACGCCATGGACGGCCACGGTGAGAAGACGTGGCTCACCGTCCCCCTCGTCGCCGCGGAGGAGCTCGTCGGCGTGATGACCCTCATCGAGAGCGAGGCCGAGCGCGACTTCCTCCCCGGCGAGCGGCGGCTGGCCGAGGCCATCGGGGAGCAGGCCGCGGTCGCGCTCAGCAACGCGCGCCTGTACAGGAGGCAGGAGGAGCGCAACCGCTGGCTCCACTCCCTGGTGGAGGCGGGACGGCAGGTGACCTCCAGGCTCGCCATGGACGCCCTGCTCGAGAACGTGGCCCGTCTCGCCGCGGAGTCCGTGCTCGCGCCTGTGGTCTTCATCTACGAGTACGACGCCGGGCGCGACGCCCTCGTCACACGCTCCCGCTACGGCCCCGACGGCGTGGGCAGGGAAGAGCCCTGTGGCGCCGAGTTCCCGCTCGACGAGACCCCGGGCGACCGCCGCGCGCTGTTCGGGGGCGAGGTGTTCGTCGAGACCCTCTCGGACCCGGCGCTCCTCGCGGGAGTGCGCGAGGACATGCTGCGCGCCGGCGAGAAGACGCTGGTCAACGTGCCCTTCCGCTTCGCCGGCGAGCCGCTCGGCATGATGGTCCTCATCGAGACGGAGGCCGAGCGCGACTTCACCGGGGACGAGCTCGACTATCTGAGCGCGTTCGGCGAGCAGGCGGCGGTGGCACTGCACAACGCGCGCCTCTACGCCACGATCGAGAAGCAGGCGGCCACCGACGGCGCCACCGGGCTCGCCAACCAACGCGCCTTCTACCAGCGACTCGAGCTCGAGCTGGCACGCACGGCCAGGTACTCTTCGCCGGTCTCGCTGCTGCTGGTCGACATCGACGACTTCAAGTCGGTGAACGACTCGTACGGGCATCTTGCCGGCGATGACGTGCTGCGCGCGATCGCCGGCGTGATCGCCGAAGAGGTCCGCACGGATGTCGACCTCCCGGCGCGGTACGGCGGCGAGGAGTTCGCCGTGATCCTGCCGGAGACGGTCGCGTCGCCCGAGCCGGGCACGGTGAGTGCCTCTACCGGCGGCGGCGCGGTCGCCGAACGGATCAGGGCGCGGATCGCGGCCGAGCCGTTCGTGCTCGACAGTGGTGTGGAGCTGCGCCTGACGGTGAGCGTCGGCGTCGCGAGCGCCCCGGACATGGCGAAGGACGCGCCCGGCCTGATGGCCTGCGCCGACGCGGCGCTGTACGCGGCAAAGGCCGCGGGCAAGGACTGCGTGCGGGTCGGCGGCGGCTGACGCGCCGAAGCCGACGCGCTCGAGCGGCCCGCGGGCCAGCAGCCGGGCGGTACGGGCCTCGCCGGCCATCTCGCGCGGGAAGCAGCTCAGAGCAGCCGGGACACCACCCCGGCCACGTCGCCGGCGACGACGCCGTACCCGGCCGGCGTGAGGTGCACGGTATCGCGGTAGTACGCTTCGTCGAACTCGTCGCCGGCGTCGCCGACCGCCTCGTCGGCGGCCACGTCGGCGAGGCCGTCGGCGAAGCCGCGCCACCCGGCGCGGAGCTTGTCGTTGAGCGCGGTCCGCGCCGCTTCGAAGTCCGCCGAGCCCTCGCGCGGCAGGACCGTGAGGAGGACCACGCGGAACCCCGCCCGCTGCCGCGCCCGGCAGTAGGAGGCGAGGTGCCGGTAGGCGGCATCGGCGTCGAAGGGCGGCTCGGTGCCGTACATCAGGTCGTTGGTGCCCTCCCAGACGACGAGGACCGGGGCGCGCCGGCCCCGCGCGAGCGGATCGACCTGGGTCGCGGCGTCGGCCTGCATCATCTGCGTCGTCTGGCCGGGGACGCCCAGGTTGCGGCCCTCGAGCCCCTGCGGCAGCAGGGCCATGACCTGCGCGGGCATCGTGTCGGCGCCGTCGAGGCCCGTATCGGCGACGAGGGAGCAGCCGTCGAAGACGACGAGACCGGGAGCGGCGGCGGCCGAGGCGGCTGCGCGCACGGCCGCCGGCGAGGGTGCGTCCGTCGCCGGGGCCGATCCCGGTGCAGCCCCGCACCCCACAAGTGAAGCGGCCGCGGCGAGGGCCGCGGCCGGCATCAGGATGCGCTGGTGAAGCTTCACGGGTGCCTCCCCTGGGGCCGGCGTCGCGCACGCGACGCCGGCGCTGCGGGAGAGCTGTACGGCGGGTCAGCGCGGGCGCCGGCCGCCCTTCTCGATGCCCTTGCTCTCGGCGACGTACGGCAGCAGCGCCATCTCGCGGGCGCGCTTCACCGCCGTGGCCAGCTGATGCTGGTGGCGGCGGCACGTGCCGGTGACGCGCGGCGACTTGATCTTGCCGCGGTCGCTGATGAAGCGGCGCAGGCCCGTGGCGTCCTTGTAGTCGACCTCGTCGATCTTCTCTTTGCAGAAGTGGCAGAACCGGCGGCGCGAGGGATCGAACGGACGGCCCCTCTTCTTGTCGCTCCTGGTCCTTGTCTTGGCTTGCGGCATGTACGTTCCTTTCCCTCAGCCGATGCGGCGCGTCCGCCCATGCGGCTGCGACCTGTGCGCACTGGAACGTGAATCATGCCTGTATCACGCCCTCGGTGCAAGCCGGGATGCGCGGGCCGTGGACCTGCCCCACGCGGACGCCGGCGAGACTCAGTCGTTCCGCGTCTCGCCGCGGACGGCGAGGAGACGGGACGTCAGGTCACTTGACCTTGAAGAGGATAGCCTTGGAGGTGACCTTGGCGCCGCCCAGGAGCGGGAAGAAGGAAGCCGACGTGCGGAAGTTGCCCTTCTTCGTCGCCTTGTAGGAGTACGCGAAGCGCATGGCACCGCCCAGGAAGCCCAGGGTCGCCGTGCCGGCTTTGACCTGCTTCCAGCTCTTGCCGGACTGCTGCTCGATGACCCACGCCACAGACGTGGCGGGGGTGTCGATCGGCGTCACGCCGCCGCTGAAGCTGATGGTGCTCTTGAGCTTGACGACCTTGTTCGGCTTGACGGTGTCGATCGCGATGGTCGCCTCGGCCGGAGCCACATAGCCGTGGCAACCGTCGGTGGTGCCGCAGCTGGCCGCCTTGTGCGGAACGGTCGTGAGCATGCCTGCGACCGGACCGTGGCAGCTGGCGCACGTGGACGGGAGCGGCGGCGTCGCGGTGTTCACCTTGTGGCAGGTCTCACACGTCATCGAGGCGTGGTTGGAGACCGCGTGCACGGCCGCCATGCTGTGGCACTTGTCGCACGGCCCGATGCTCTTCTCAGCCTTGTTGAACGTCGGCAGGGCCATCGCCGACTGCACCAGGATGCCGAACAGCGCGACGGCCGCCAGCACCACGAGCAGCAGCATCATGCTGCGACCACGGCTCTTCTTCACTCGATGCATGTAGCCTCCTTGGCTCGCTTTCACAGTTCCTTCACACAGGGGGTAGTGTGGCCCGTCACGCTCGGAGAAGCAACCACACGGACGGCCTGGATCCGCCTCCCCACTCCCGTTTTTCGGCGAGACGGACTCCCGCCTGAAGAGGAACGCCACGGACGCGCGTCACCTTAACGTGGGAGTACGGGAGACGGCTCCGCGAAGGATCGCC
>CAIXSE010000340.1 GCA_903921965.1 uncultured Thermoleophilia bacterium
AGGGCGATGGTCAGGCCGTCGGTGCCGTTGGCCACGCCGACGGCCCCGATGGTGCCCATGTAGGCGGCGGCTTCTTCCTCGAAGCCCTTGACGTTCGGGCCGAGGATGACGCGCCCGCTACGCAGGACTTCGAGGACTGCCGCCTCGATACGGTCCTGCAGCTCGGCGTACTGTCCCTTGATATCCATGAGTCCGACGGCCATGCGGAACGCCTCCTTGCGGCGGAAAAGGTCGAGAGGGGTGGCGGGCCGAACCTACCATAGCCGCGCGGGGGCGGGCCACCGGCGGCACGGGGCGGCGCCGCCGGGACCGGCCCCGGCTCGCGCCGCGAGCGGCCGGTAGGGTACTGTCTGGCCCATGCAATCGATCATCAACGACGTGGTCCTGTGGGTCACCGACCTCATCGGGGCGTGGGGATACCCGGCGGTGTTCGTGCTGATGCTGCTCGAGAGCGCCTGCATCCCGGTGCCCAGTGAGGCGATCATGCCGTTCGCGGGGTTCGCCGTGAGCGAGGGGACGCTGACCTTCGCCGGGATCGTCGTCGCCGGGGTGGCCGGCAACCTGGTGGGCTCGTGGATCGCGTACGCGGTCGGGTACTACGGCGGCCGCCCGTTCGTCGATCGCTGGGGCCGGTACGTGCTCCTCCGTCCCCACCACCTGGACATGGCCCAGCGCTGGTTCGACCACTGGGGCGGGCCCGTCGTCTTCTTCTCGCGCATGATCCCGATCGTGCGCACGTTCATCTCGCTGCCGGCGGGCTTCGGCAAGATGAGCTTCTGGAAATTCACGCTGTACACCACGCTCGGCTGCATCCCCTGGGTGGCGCTGCTGGGGTACATCGGCGTCAAGCTCGGCGCCAACTGGGAGGAGATCCGCGGGCTGCTGCACTACGCCGACTACGTTGTGGTGGTGGCACTGGTCGTGCTCGTGGCCTACATCGTCCTGCGCTGGCGCCGTCGCCGGGCCATGGCTGCGGGTGACGGCGCCGACGGGGACTGACGTGGCGGCCGAGTGGGGTCAGGGAGGAACCCCGGCCTCGTGCCGGGTGCGCGTGCCCGCGACGACCGCCAACCTCGGCCCCGGGTTCGACTGCCTCGGGCTGGCGCTCGACCTGTGGAACGAGGTCAGCTTCAGCCTCGAGGGCGAGGGCGTGGTGGCGACCGCGGAGGGGCCGGGCTCCGAACGTCTGCCGCCCGGCCCGAAGAACCTGATCGCCCGGTCGTTCCTGCGGCTCTGCCGCGAGGCCGGCCGCCCGATCCCCCTCGGGCTGCGGATCCACAGCGAGCTCAAGGTCCCGCCCTCCTCCGGCCTCGGCTCCAGCGCGGCGGCGGTCACCGCCGGGCTGCTGGGCGCCAACACGCTGCTGGGGCACCCGTTCGACAGGCCGCGCCTGCTCGAGCTCGCCGCCGACATCGAGGGCCACCCCGACAACGTCGCCGCCACCGTGCTCGGCGGCCTCACCATCGTGGTGCGCCGCGGCGAGCGCCTGCTCACCAAGAAGATCCTGGTGCCCGAGGTGCACGTGGCCCTCGTCGTGCCCGAGCTGCCCTTCAGCACCAAGGCCGCCAGGGCCGGGCTGCCGCAGGAGGTCCCGATGCAGGACGCCGTCTTCAACCTCGGGCGCACGCCGCTCGTGGTGGAGGCGCTCCGCACCGGCGACCTCGAGCTGCTCCACGACGTCATGGAGGACCGGCTGCACCAGGCCGCCCGCCTCAAGCTCATCCCGGGCGGCCCGGTCGCCTGGGTCGCCGCGCAGCACGCCGGGGCGGCGGCCGTCGCCATCTCGGGCTCCGGCCCCAGCCTCGTCGCCTTCGTCGGCCTCGGCACCGACGCGCTGCGCGTGGCGCGCGCCATGGCCGAGGCGTTCGCCGGCGAGGGCATCGGCGCCCGCCCGCTCGGCCTGAGGGCCTCGACCTCGGGCGCCGCGGTCGTCTGAACCCCCGCGCGCGGCGCGCGGCCGCCACCACGGCGAGGTGCGCTGCCATCGCGCCTGCGCGGGTATAGTCCCGCCATGATGACCGCCGGCTACGAACTGGTCGACCACACCGCCGACATCGGCGTGCACGCCTGGGGCCACACCCGCAAGGAGGTCTTCGAGCTCGCCGCCGAGGGCATGTTCTCGCTCATCTGCGACCCGATGACGATCGGCACCACCCAGACGGTGGACGTGGAGGTCGAAGCGGCGCAGCCCGACCTGCTGCTCGCGGCCTGGCTCAACGAACTCCTCTTCCGCTTCGAGGCCACGCGCATCATCTTCGAGACGTTCGAGGTCACCGAGCTCAGCGACACGCGCCTCACCGCCCGGGTGGGCGGCGAGCCGCTCGACCCGGCGCGCCACGCGGTCTGCGGAGGCGTGAAGGCGGCGACCCTGCACAACCTCTCCCTGCAGCCGTCGCCGGGCGGCTGGGACGGGTTCGTCCTGCTGGACGTCTGAGGCCCGCGTGCGCGTCTCGCGCCTCGGACCCCACGTGTACGAGATCGCCCGGGAGGGCGCGATGCGCGTGCCCGGGCGCGTCTACGCCGACGAGAGCCTCTTCGCGCAGGCCGGTCACGAGGAGGCCCTCCAGCAGGTGGCCAACGTGGCCACACTCCCCGGGGTCGTCACGGCCAGCATCGCGATGCCCGACATCCACTGGGGGTACGGCTTCCCCATCGGCGGCGTCGCCGCCATGGACGAGCGCGACGGCGTGGTCTCACCGGGCGGCGTGGGCTTCGACATCAACTGCGGCGTGCGCCTCGTGCGCACGGGGCTCGGCGTCGAGGAGGTCCGGCCCCGGCTCGAGGCGCTCATGCAGGAGCTGATGCGGCGGGTGCCCCAGGGCAGCGGGCCGCACGGCGCGCTGGAGCTCGGCGAGCGAGACCTCGTCAGGCTCGCCGAGCGGGGCGCACCCTTCCTCGCGCAGCGCGGCTTCGCCACCGACGACGACCTCGCGCACATCGAGGAAGGCGGCGTGCTGGCCGGCGCCGACATGGCGGCGGTGAGCGCCAGGGCCGTGGCGCGCGGGCGCTCCCAGGTGGGCAGCCTCGGCTCCGGCAACCACTTCCTCGAGGTCCAGGTCGTGGACGAGGTGCTGGACGAGC
>CAIXSE010000341.1 GCA_903921965.1 uncultured Thermoleophilia bacterium
CGGGGCCACCGACGCGAAGGTCGTCGGCCCCTCCACCGTCGTCACCGCCGAGTGGGTGCGCATGAAGTGCCTCTGGGGCTGCACCCCCGGCAACTGCCTCAACTGCCCGCCCAACTCGCCGGCCCCGGCGCAGACGCGTGTGCTGCTCGACGAGTACGACACCATCCTGCTCCTGCGGTTCGACGTGGACTCGTCGCGCATGGAGTGGCTCGAGTCCAGCCACTGGGTCCACGACACCTCCCTCGCCCTCGAGCGCGAGCTGTTCCTGCAGGGCTTCTACAAGGTCTTCGCCATCGCCGGCGGGCGCACGTGCGGGCTGGAGGAGGACTGCGGCGAGCCCGGGACCTGCACGTCGAGGGAGGGATTGCGTCCCGGCCCCGTGGCCTGCGGCATCGACGTGTTCACCACCAGCGCCAACGCCGGGTGGCCCCTGGGAGTGGTACAGGCCCCCGGGGAGCCGTATCATCGCTATGCGCTCGTCCTCGTGAAGTGAACGGTCGCGCGTGCACCCTGAGCTTCCACACCGATACCAGCCGACCCCGAGGTTGACCCTATGACCCCTGTGAAGACCATCCAGCGCGAGCACGGCATCGTCGGCCGCGACGACGAACTCGCCATGGCGCTCGCCGTGCTCGGCGCCGGCCGCCACCTGCTCCTCGAGGGGCCGGTGGGCGTCGGCAAGACGACCGTCGCCCTCGCCGTGTGCGCCCACCTCGGGCGCGACACTGTCCGCGTCGACGGCGACGACCGCTACTCCGAGAGCAAGCTCACCGGCTGGTTCGACCCGCCGCTCGTGCTCAAGCAGGGTTACAAGGCCGAGTCCTTCTTCCCCGGCCCGCTGGTCGAGGCCATGCGCGGCGGCCGCGTGCTCTTCATCAACGAGCTCAACCGCATGCCCGAGTCGGTGCAGAACGTGCTGCTGCCGGCCCTCGACGAACGCATCCTCCAGGTCCCGCACATCGGCGAGGTCCGCGCCGCCGACGGCTTTCAGGTCGTCGCGACCCAGAACCCGGTCGAGTACATCGCCACCGGGCACCTCTCCGAGGCCCTGCGCGACCGCTTCGAGCACCTCGCCCTCGACTACCAGACGTCGGGCGAGGAGCGCGACATCGTGATCGCCGAGACCGGCAGCGACGACCAGCAGCTGGTGACCACGGCGGTGCGCCTCACGCGCGGTACGCGCCTGCACGCGCGCTTCCGCAAGGGCTCGTCGGTGCGCGGCGCCATCGCCACCGTGGCGATCGCCGAGCGGCTGTGGGAGGCCGAGCGCGACGCCTGCGGGCAGGTCAGCCGCGGCGTCATCAAGCGCGCCGCCGAGGCCGCGCTCACGACGCGCGTCGACCTGCGCGACGACATCGACGCCGACTTCGGCTCGGCCCTCGACGACCTGCTGGAGCTGGTCGTCGACAAGGGCCTCGACCCCGACGAGGTGCTGGGCACCGCGGAGCCGGCCCCAAAAGTCTGAGCGCCCCGGGCCGCGGGCTGGATTCCATCCGCAAGCGGCCCCGCGTCAAGTCGGTCGAGCGGCGCGAGCCGCCGCCGCCGGAACACGACGTGGCCATGGAGGCGCTCTCCCGGC
>CAIXSE010000342.1 GCA_903921965.1 uncultured Thermoleophilia bacterium
AGCAGGCGGTCGGCGACCTTGCCGAGCACGCTGCCCGGCATGGTGTACTCGAGCTCGGTGGTGGTTGCCGTGCCGGTGCCCGTCGGCTGGTGGTGGCAGGTCAGCCAGCCGGACGTCGTCCCCTCGAACTCCCAGCGCCAGTCCGTGCTCCCGTCGGCGTTGTGCCGTGCTTGCACGGTGCGGTAGGTGAGGTGGAGGTGGACGCCCATCATCAGCTGCGCGGCCTCCGCCTTGGTACCGGGTCCGCCGTCGCCGAAGACGCGCTCGACGTCACTCATCCCGACCATGAACTGAGGCCACCTGTGGTAATCGCCGACGATGGAATCCAGGTGATCGACGGGCACGTGCATGAGGAGGCTGTGCGTGAGGTGAGCCATGGGATCCCTCCTCTCTTCGTCACTCCCTCGCGTCGCGGCGACGCGGCCCCGGGCCTCCTCGGTTCACGGTACCCGCCCGGAGGAGGCGGTCACCGTTGCGGACGGAAGAGAGCGGAGCGCAGGGGGCCGATGCCGCGCGGCGGCACCGTTCACACGGCGCGGGCGACGAACACGGCGGCGCGCTCGCAGGGCCGCAGGCCCTCGGCCGCCGCCGGCATGGTGTCGCCGGGAAGCGCGATGCGCGCGAACAGCGGCGACGCGACGAGCGGCGCCAGCGTGTGCGGGTTGACGTAGGCCACCGCCGCCGGGCGCGGGCGCTCCCGGAGGCTCGCCTCGAGGTGCGCCACGACCCGTTCCAGCACGGCGCCGGGGAACGGGTTGAACAGGTAGACGACGAGCGGCTCGTCAGGGAAGACGAAGTCCTCCGCGTCGAGCGTGAGGAGCTCCACGCGGGAGGGGTCGACGGGCTGCGGCCGGTAGCGGGCCAGATTGCGGCGCGCGACGGCGACGCAGGCCGGCGAGATGTCGACGCCGACGAGACGGCGGAACGGGTACGTGGCGGCGACGAGGAGCGGCTTGCCCTTGCCGCAGCCGAGGTCGACGAAGGTGCAGGCGGCGAGGTCCTGACGCGCCGCGAGGCAGTCGAGCGGCGCGCGGACCGCCGCCTCGCTCGTGGTCTCGTAGTGGACGACGAGGTGGCCGTCGCGGGTGACGCACGGCCCCAGCTCGCGGCCGGCGAGCACCGCGGCCGTGTCGGTGCCGTGCGCCGCGTCGAAGCCGTCGGCCGAGAGCTCCGCCAGCTTGCGGCGCCGCAGGCGCCGCAGGGTCAGCGGAGCCGTGAGCAGCCTCGGCGCGTCGCGGAGGGCCGCGGTCACGCCGAGGTCGCGGACCTCGGCGGCGAACACGCGGGCGAGCCTCATCCGCGGGCGGACTTCATCCGGACCGGCCGCTCGCCGGCCGTCAGCCCGGCTCGACGAGGGCGTCGCGCAACGCCGCGCGCGCCTCCGCGTCGAGTCCCAGCCCGTCCGCGACGTACCCTTCCGCGTCGCCGAACTCCTCGCGCATCTGCGCAACGGCGGCGTGCAGGTAGTCCGGCCTGAGGACGACCAGCGGCGCGGGGTGCTCCGGGTCGCCGCCCGGCACGCGGAACCCCTCGAGCGGCCGGCCCCCCGGGAAGAGGTCGCGGTTGGTCGTGAGGAACTCCTCCAGCACGAGGTCGTCCGGGACGCCCAGGAAGAGCAGCAGCGCGGCCGCGGCCCAGCCCGTCCTGTCTTTGCCGACGGCGCAGTGCATCAGGCCGGGGCGTCCGTCCTCGCGCGCAAGGCCTGCGAAGAGCCTGCCGTAGGCTGCGCGGGCGCTGCGCAGGTGGACCAGCGCGCGGTACCCCCGCTCGAACACCGACGAGCTGTCGGCGCCGCCCAGCAGCGCCGCGGCGCCTTCGTGGCCGGCGCCGGTCCGCACCTGCCGCGACGCCTGGTCGAGCGCCCCGGCGAACACATCGACCGGCACCGCCCCGACGCCGGGCGGCAGCCTGTCGGGCCACTCCGCCTGCTCCGCTCCGGTGCGCAGGTCGTACACCGCGCGGATGCCCAGGGCCCGGAACGCGGGCCAGTCCTCCTCCGCGAGACGCTCGAGCGCCGCGGACCGGTAGACGAGGCCGCGGCGCACACGCCCGCCTTCCGCCGTCGGCCAGCCGCCGAGGTCCCGCAGGTTGAGGATCGAGCCGAGCTCGATGCGGCGACCTGGAGGGCCGCCGCGGCCGCCGTGGCCGCGAGGGTCGCCGCGGCTCACGAGAACTTGTCGCGCGCCCGCTTCATGAAGCCCTCGAAGAAGAGGCGCTCGACGTCCAGGCGCAGCCCGACCTCGGGCGACTCGTAGTGGTGCTTGTTGCGCCACACGAACTCCTCGCTGTACCCGGAGCGGTTCGGGGGCTCGGTGAAGCAGACCTCGCCCGCCTTCATGCTCTCGTCGTGGCGGATGCAGGCGCCCTCGACGAGCTCCAGCAGCAGGCGCTCGCCG
>CAIXSE010000343.1 GCA_903921965.1 uncultured Thermoleophilia bacterium
AGGATCGGGCGCCGCGGGTAGCGGTCCACGAACACCCCGGCGATGGGCTCGAGCAGCGAGAACGGCAGCAGCGTGAGGACGGTGGCCACCGCGAACCCGTGCACCGTGCTCTGGGACTCGGGGGAGAACACCACCGTATTGACCACGGAGGCGAGGAAGGCGCCCTCCGCGATCTGGCTCGCGAAGCGGGCCGCGACGAGCACGCGGTAGTCGCGGCCGGAGAGCACGATCCGCAGCCGCGTGAGCTCGTCCACAGCCCTGCGCCTTCCTTCGTCGCCGGTACTACCAGTATCCGCGTCCCGCCGCGCCGTGACCAATGTTGTGCCGCTGCCCGCGAGGCACACGCGGAGCGCCGCGGGAGGACGCGGCGGAGTGTGCGGCGCACCGGCCGTCCGCGTCCACCACTGGCGCCGCCGCCGCCCGCGTGATGGAGTGTGGGCGACGAGGAGGTGCCACATGGAGAGCGTTCCGCTCGAGTGGAGGGTGGTGAACGAGGACGGCGTCGCCCGGGTCCTCGTGACGAGGGAGCTGCCGGGCAGCCGCTGGCTCGACCTGCTGCTGCTGGCCGAGTGCCGCGTGGAGATCGCCCAGAGCGACGACAAGCGCACGGAGGAGCAGCTCCGGGAGGCGATCGGAAGCCGCTGCGACGCCGTCATCGGCCAGCTCACCGAGCCGTGGGGCGAGCCGCTGCTCGCCGCGCTCAAGACCGCCGGCGGGAGGATCTACAGCCAGTACGCCGTCGGCCACGACAACGTGGACGTGGCCGCGGCGACCAGCCTGCGCCTGCCGGTCGGCAACACCCCCGGGGTGCTGACGGAGACGACCGCCGAGATGGCCGTCGCGCTCACCTTCGCGGCGGCGCGCCGCATCCCCGAAGGGGACAGGCTCATGCGCGCCGGCGGTTTCCACATCTGGCTGCCGCAGCTGTTGCTGGGCGATCTGCTGTATCGGGGGACGGTCGGCGTGATCGGCGCCGGGCGCATCGGGGCGGCCTACGCGCGCATGATGGCCGAGGGCCACAAGATGGACGTCCTGTACTTCGACCCGCACAAGAACGCCGAGCTCGAGAGCTACCTGTGGGACTACTCGGAGCTGCTCGCGGCCCGTGGCGAGGCCCGGGTGCGGTGCCGGCAGGTCCACGACCTCGAGGAACTGCTCGCGGCGAGCGACGTGGTGAGCGTGCACGCCGCGCTCTCGGCGGAGACGCGGCACCTGATCGGCGCGGCGGAGCTGGCGGCGATGCGCGAGGACGCCATCCTCGTCAACGCCAGCCGCGGGCCGCTGATCGACGAGGCGGCGCTCGTGGAGCACTGCCGCACGCACCCGCGCTTCCGCGCCGGGCTCGACGTGTACGAGCGCGAGCCCGAGACGGCGCCCGGCCTGGTCGAGCTGGACAACGTCGTGCTGGTGCCGCACCTGGGCTCGGCCTCGCGGGCGACGCGCGAGGGCATGGCGACGCTGGCGGCCGCCAACGTGCGCGCGGTGCTCAACGGCTGGCCGGTGTGGTCGGCGGCCGCCGACATGGACGACGTGGAGCCGTTCCTGCACGGCGACATGCCGCAGGCTGCGCCGAGCATCGTCAACGCGGCCGAGCTGGGGCTGCGGCGGCTGCCGCGGGGCGGCGCGGAGGCGTGAGCGGGGGCGTGACGCCGGCCGCCGGAGCGCGCGACGCGCGGGCGCTGCTCCGCCGCCTGTTCGACGCCGCCGTCGCGGCGGCGGACCCGGCCCGGCTGCTGCCGGGCCGCCTTCCGCCGCCGCCGCCCGGCCGGACGGTCGTGGTCGGCGCCGGCAAGGCGGCGGCGAGCATGGCCGCCGCCTTCGAGCGCGACTGGCCGTACCCGCTCGAAGGCCTCGTCGTGACGCGCTACGGACACGGCGTGCCGTGCGAGCGCGTCGAGGTCGTCGAGGCGGCGCACCCGGTGCCGGACGCCGCCGGGCAGCAGGCCGCGGCGCGCATCCTCGAGCTCGCCGAGGGGCTCGGCGCCGGGGACCTGCTCGTGTGCCTGATCTCCGGCGGCGGCTCGTCGCTGCTGGCGCTGCCCGCCGCCGGCCTCACGCTCGCCGACAAGCAGGAGGTGAACCGTCGCCTGCTGCGCTCGGGGGCGACGATCGCCGAGATGAACTGCGTGCGCAAGCACCTCTCGGCGGTCAAGGGCGGGCGCCTGGCCGCCGCCGCCCGCCCGGCGCGCGTCGTCACGTACCTGATCAGCGACGTGCCCGGCGACGACCCGTCGGTGATCGCCTCCGGGCCGACGGTGCCGGACCCGACGACGTTCGCCGGCGCGCTCGCCGTCCTCGAGCGGTACGGCATCCGCGAGCCGGCTGCAGTGCTCGACCACCTGCGCGCGGGCGCCGCCGGCCGGCTCGCCGAGACGCCGAAGCCCGACGACCCCGCCTTCGCGGCCGACGACGTCGCCATGCTGGCCACGGCCCGGGGCTCGCTCGAGGCCGCCGCCGCGCTCGCCCGCGACGAGGGCCTGACAGCCGTGGTGCTCGGCGACGACCTCGAGGGAGAGGCCCGCGAGCTCGCCGGCCGCCACTCCCTGCTCGCGCTCGACACGCTGCGCGGCGGCGAGAGCACGCTGGCCGCGCTGCGCGAGGCCGTCGCGCGCGACGCCGCGCACCTCGACGATGCGGTCCTCATCGCGCCGCGGCCGCCGCTCGTCTACCTCTCCGGCGGCGAGACCACGGTGACGGTGGCCGGCACCGGTCGCGGGGGGCGCAACGCGGAGTACCTGCTGGGGCTCGTCCTCGCGCTCGACGGGCACCCCGGCGTGAGCGCGCTCGCCTGCGACACCGACGGCGTCGACGGCACCGAGGACAACGCCGGCGCCGTCGCCGGCCCGGACACCCTCGAGCACGCCCGGGCGGCCGGTCTGGACCCGGTCGCCTGCCTGGCCGCGAACGACGCCTACGGCCTGTTCGCGGCCCTCGGCGACCTCGTCGTGACCGGCCCGACGCGGACGAACGTC
>CAIXSE010000344.1 GCA_903921965.1 uncultured Thermoleophilia bacterium
GCGGAAGACGGCGAACGCGGCGTCGTCGTCGGGCGGCGCCAGAGGCCGATAGGTGATGTCCGGGGCACACATGGGCAAAGCCTACATCCGCGGCGCACCGACCCGTTTTGCGCCCGCGCACGTTTGTGCTACCCTAGTGCGCCGCTGCACAGGCTCGTCCGCAGCGTGAGCGGTCCAGTCCACCGGACCGCGGCCCTTCTTGCGTGGCGCATTCGTCTAGGGGCCTAGGACGCCGCCCTCTCACGGCGGTAACACGGGTTCGAATCCCGTATGCGCTACCACTCTTCATCTGCAGGCGTCCTGTGCGGCTCCGGCAGATGCCTTCCACCGTGGCTCCGGCACCTGCGTTCCACCTCAGGACGCGGCTTCGGTACCTCTGTCACACCCCCGATCCGTGCAGCTGGAGCCGGTCCTTTCGCGAACCTGCGCGCCTCCGTGAGCGCGGACCTCCCGCGACCCCTCACCTCGCGTCTGACCCGGCTCCCGCGCAGCGCCACGCCCGCTCGCCTCACAGCGCGCTCTCAGGAACTCCAGCTACGATGCGGGCGTGGCGAGGCCTTCACAGAGATCCGCAGCGCCGGCCGCCGGCGCGCCGGCGACGGCCGTCACAGCTCCCGCGGAGGCACCGGTCCGGGCGGGCCCCGGCAGCTCGAGTCGGACGAGCCGGCGCACGCCGTGGGCCGAGGTCGCCGTCGCCCTGATCTGCTTCGCCGTGCTGACCGGCGCGGCGCTCACCCGCTCCGTCGCCCTCCTGGAGCCGGACGACTACGCCTACCGCGCCTCGATCGTGGCGCTCACCGAGGGTCACGTGCTCCTCAGCGACGCGCAGTACCAGGACCTCGCCGGCAGGCTGGCGCGCGAGGACGCCGCCGGTGGCCTGAGCGGCAGCCGGGGGATCGCGCAGTGGACGCAGCTAGACGACGGCCGCTGGGTGAGCGAGAAGAACCCCGGCTACCCGTTCCTGGTCGCGCCGTTCGCGCTCCTCGGACTCGAACGGGTGGCGCCGCTGTTCTACGGCGCCCTGGGGTGCGTCGCCCTGTTCTTCGGCGGGCGACGCTGGCTGGGCGCCTGGGGCGGCGCGTTCGCCGTCGGCCTGTTCTGTTCTTCGGGGGCGGCCCTGACGTTCGCGTGGCGCACCTGGATGCCGACGTTCACCGGCGCCGCGCTCGTCGCGGCCGGCGCCGGGGCGCTGCTCTGGGCGGTGCTCGCGGCCGAACGACGGCCTCGATGGCGGACGACGGCCGGCCTGCTCGGCTTCCTCGCCCTCGAGGGCGCGATGCTCGTCCGCTACACCGACGTGATCGCACTCGCCGTCGCGGCGGCGGCCGTGGTGGCCGTGTGGGTCTTCGCCCGCGGCCGCCTGCCCAGGTGGGCGCCGGTCTGGTGGCTCGGCTCGGCCGTGCTCGCCGGCGGAGCGGCCCTCGCCTGGGACACGCTGGTCTACGGCTCGGCGACGGCGACCGGCTACGCCGGCGGCGTGATCGCCTTCGGCCTCGGCGCCCTCGGCGGCAACCTCGGCCACATGCCCCCGCTGCTGGTGCAGACCATGCCGGCGTGCCTGCTCGCCCTCGCCGCCCTCGCGTGGATGGTCGTGCGCAGCGTCCGGCTGCGGTGGACGGCACCGCAGGGAGAGGTCCGCCCGTCGCGCGACGCGGCCCACCGCGACCTCGCCGTCGCCGCCGCCCTGACGGCGGCCTGGCTGGGCACCTGGGCGCTCTACTTCACCTACTACTGGACGGCGCAGATGGGCACCGGCCCGGGCGGCGCCGGGGGCGGGCCGCCCGGCGCCGGCAACGCCGTCCACCTCGTCCGGTTCTACGTCCCCGCGCTGGCGCCCATCGCGCTGCTGGGCGCCTGGGCGCTGGTCCGCACCCCGCGCTGGGCGGGCCTCGCCGCCGTGGCGGCATTCTTCGGCCTGGGCTTCTGGTCCTTCGCCGGCATGGCCTCGGCCGACCCGCGCGGCGGCATCATGGGCGGCATGCCCGGCGGCCCCGGAGGTATGCCCGGGCCGCCGCCGGGCGGAGGCGTGCCCGGCCAGGGCGGCGCCCCTCCGGCCCCGCCCGGCTTCTGAGCGGCGGCCGACCGGCGCAGACGCCGCGCACGCGGCAGGCGCGCTGCGCCGGCCTGGTGACGGCGGTCACGCGGCCGTCCCCTCCGTCGTCGCCAGTCGGCGGGGCAGGCTACTCGTCCGCCTGGCGCGCGTGCGAGGCCATCGTCCACGCGCGGGCCTTGCACACCCAGTCCCTGACCTCGTCGTCGGAGCGGAACTCGCCGGGGCCGCAGCGGTCGTGGTGGACGAGCCCGGCGGGGTCGCGCAGCAGCTTCGCCCGCGCGCGTACAGCCGGGTAGCCCAGGGCCATCATCTCGACGATGTCCAGCTCCTTCGGGATGCCGAGCAGGTCCCGGGTGAGGCAGTGCACGTGCGGCGCGGCGATCCCCGAGATCCACTGCGAGGCGAGGCCCAGCGTGGCTGCCGCCATGTGCATGTACAGGAACGCGGCGGTGATGCTCGCGTGCACGACGTACTCGCGCCGCGCCGGGTTGAAGCGCATCGACATCGGCAGGCCGTCCTCGGCCCGGCGGTCGTTGAGCACCAGGATGTACACGGGAGCGGTGGCGTAGTCGGCCCTGCTGCCCGCCGGCTCGGGGTCCCAGGACTTCATCCACTCCTCGCGCGTGGCTTCCATCTCGCGCGTCTGCGCCATGTACTCGCCGTACCAGCCGGCGATCTTCGCGCGCAGCTCCGGGTCCCGCACGACGACGAACTCCCAGGGCTGCATGTTGAAGCCGGAGGGGGCGCGGCGGGCGGCCTCGATGAGCTTGTCGACGAGCTCGTCCGGGATGGGGTCGGGCTTGAAGCGGCGGATGCTCCGCGTGCCCTCGATGATCTCCATGAGCGCGTCGTAGTCCATGGGGTCCTCCGGGATCGTGGCGTGGCCGTCGCCGTGGCGGGTGAACGCCGAGCTTGGCAGCCGCTACACTCGGGGACAAGACCTTGTCGGGGCGCGAACGCCGGGGCGCAGGGTCGGCGGTGCGTGCCGCGAAGGTAGAGAGTCCAGAGAGACACGGGCGACGGCGGGAGAGCCGATCAAGCTGAGCACGCGACATCAGGCACGGAGCACACGACGCCCCCTTGCCGCGACACTCGCAGGTGTCGTCGCGGTGTGCGTCGTGCTGTTCGCCGCCGCGGTCCCCGCGGCCGGCGCAGCCACGCCGCGGAGCACGGCTCCCGAGGTACGGCTGACGACGCTGCATCTGCCCGGCGCGGGCGACCTCCCGGTCGCGGGCGCCGGAGCCCGGGCGGCGGCGAGCGCCGCGGCGCCGGTCCGGACCCTCGACGCCGGCGCCGTGTTCCGCATGGCCGGGCTCATCTGCGACGTGCCCGGCCACGGCTCCCTCACCGTCGGTCTGCGCACGAGC
>CAIXSE010000345.1 GCA_903921965.1 uncultured Thermoleophilia bacterium
TCTCCCAGCACCCCGGCCAGGTGTTCAGCCGCGGGCAGCTCATCGAGAACGTCTGGGGCAGCGACGCCGAGTTCTACGACGACAAGACGGTGAGCGTCCACGTGCGCCGCCTGCGCGAGAAGATCGAACCCGAGCCCAGCGACCCGCACATCGTGCTCACCGTGCCGGGCATCGGCTACCGGCTGGCGACCTGAGCGGGGCCGGCATGCTCGCCTCGCAGCGCACCGCGGACGCCCCGGGCGGAGCCCCCCGCCGCTCGCTGCGCTTCAAGCTGTCGCTCACCTACGCCGGCGTGGCGCTGCTGACCGTCGTGATCCTCGGCGGCATCATGGTGGCGGTGCTCGGCACGTACTACTCGCGCGCTGAGCAGCGCTACCTCCGCGCCGCCGGCGAGATCCTCGCCTCCGACCCGCCGCCGCTGACGACCACGGAGGAGCTCTCGCAGTGGGCGCGCGCGGCCGCTCTCGCCACCTCGACGCGGGTGCGCATCGTCTCCGGCGACGGTGTGACCGTCGTCGACTCGGGCTCGCCCAGCACGCTCAGCGCCGACGAACTGCTGCGCATCGGCGGCGGCGAAGGCCCCGGGCACCACGGGTACGAGGGCCGCCTGCCGCAGCCGCTCGGCGGCGGCCTGTTCGGCGGCTCCGGCGAGCGCTCGACCCGCTCGCTGAGCATGCCCATCTCCGGCACCGACGGCGCCTACGTCCAGATCTCCGAGGCCCCGGCCTCGGGCCGCGACGCGCTCATCAGCGCCGTGCAGGCGTGGGTCCTCGCCGCCGTCCTCGCCGTGGCCGCGGCGGCGATCGCCGGGTACCTGGTCGCCG
The DNA here is from genome assembly GCA_903921965.1 of uncultured Thermoleophilia bacterium. The sequence goes on from CAIXSE010000345.1 coordinate 825, forward strand.
CGCGCATCGCGCGGCCCGTGGTCGCCCTCACCGCGGCCAGCGACCGCATGGCCGAGGGCGACCTGAGCGCCCGCGCCGACGTCGACCGCGGCGACGAGGTCGGCCGGCTGGCCGAGTCGTTCAACGCCATGGCCGGCCGCATCCAGGGCACCGTGATGACGCTGCGCCGCTTCGTCGCCGACGCGGCCCACGAGATCGGCACGCCGCTCACGGCGCTCCGCGCCGACCTGGAGCTGGCCCAGCGCACCTCGGCCAGCCCCGAGGAGCGGCGCTACGTCGACCGCGCCCTCGAGCAGGCGCAGCGGCTCGAGGCGCTCTCCGCGAGCCTGCTCCAGCTCTCGCGCCTGGAGGCCGGCGACGCCACGCGGCCCGGCCAGGCCGACGCAGTGCAGCTCGCGCGCCAGGCGGCCGACGCGGTGGCCTCGAGAGCCGAGCAGGCCGGTGTCGAGCTCCGCCTCGACATCGGCGCCGGCCCGCTGCCCGTGCGCGCCGCCACGGCCGAGCTCCAGACCGTGCTCGACAACCTGCTGGACAACGCGATCAAGTTCACGCCGGAGGACGGAGCGGTCACCCTCTCGGTACACCGCGCCCCGGGCGGAGAGCCGGTCGGCACGGCGGCCCCCGCTCTCGCCGGGCCGCCCGCGGTCATCATCTCGGTCGCCGACACCGGCGTCGGCATCCCCGCGGCCGAACAGGACGCGATCTTCCAGCGCTTCCACCGCGCCCGCAACGTCGCCGCCTACCCCGGCAACGGCCTCGGCCTCGCCATCGTCAAGGCCGCCGTGGAACGCAGCGGCGGCGAGGTGACGTTCAGCAGCTCCGAGGCCGGCACGGAGTTCCGCGTCGCGCTCCCGCCGGCCTGACCACCGGGGCCGGCCTCCCGGCTGCCCGAACGGTCCGGCGCCCCCGCCTCGCCCCACCCGCGCGCGAACCGGCCCGAGCCGTCGCGTATGATGCGGGGCGCAGGGATCCCACGGAGGAGGCCACACGGCACCGGAGCGTCACAAGGTCACCGGCGCGCAGAACATCAGCCGCATGTGCATGGTCTGCGGCGCCCGGAACCCCTTCGGCCTGCAGGGCCGGTTCTACGAACTCGAGGCCGCGGAAGGCGAGCCGCCGGAGCTCCTCGGCGTCTTCACCGTGCGCGAGGAGCACCAGAGCTACCCCGGACGCCTGCACGGGGGCATCAGCTCGGCCATCCTCGACGAGACCATCGGCCGCGCCATCCGCATGACCCGGCCGGACGACTGGGGCGTGACGGTCGAGCTCACCGTGCGCTACCGCAAGCCCGTCCCCACCGAGGGGGAGGTCCGCGCCGTCGGCCGCATCACCAGGGACACGCGCCGCGTGTTCGAGGGGACCGGTGAGATCATCCTCGAGGACGGCACCGTGGCCGCCGAGGCCAGGGGCAGGTACGTGAAGCTCGACATCGAGGCCATCGCCGGCGACGAGTTCGACCTGAGCCAGTGGGTGCCCGACGAACGCGAGCACCCGGACGAGGTCGAGCTCTAGACCACATGGAACAGCCCGTGGCTGCGGCGCATAGTCAGACGCGGGTCGCCGCTCGCGAGGAGCGCGGGCGGCAGACCGCGACCGCAGGGAGGCGACGTCATGCAGGAGCGTGCGTTCATCGGTCTCGATGTGCACGCCCGCTCGGTCAAGGCAGGCCTGCTCGACGGGCTCACGGGGGAGGTGAGGAGCCTCGCCGTGCCGGCCACCACCGCGGCGCTCGTGGCCTGGGTCTGCGCGCAGCCCGGCCCTCAGGCGGTCGCCTGCGAGGCCGGGCCCACCGGCTACGAGCTGGTGCGCGCCCTGGCCGCCGCCGGCGTACCCTGCCTGGTGGCGGCGCCCTCGCGCATCCCCCGGGCGCCGGGGGAACACGTCAAGACCGACCGCCGCGACGCCGTCCGGCTGGCACGCCTGCTGCGCCTCGAGGAGCTCACCGCGGTGCGCGTCCCCGACCTCGCCGAGGAGGCCGCCCGCGACCTGGTGCGCGCCCGCGAGGATGCCCGCGGCGACCTGATGCGCGCCCGCCACCGCCTCTCGAAGCTGCTCCTGCGCCGCGGTCTCCTCTGGGAGGAGCGCACCTGGACCGAGGCGCACGAGCTCTGGCTTGCCCGCCAGCGCTTCCCCGAGCGCCCCCTGCAGATCGCCTACGAGGAGGCGCTGGCGGCGATGTTCTCCGTGCGCGCCCGCCGCGAGGCTCTCGACGCGGCGATCGCCGCCGAGGCCCGCGAAGAGCCCTGGGCGCCGGTCGTCGCGCGCCTCACCTGCCTGCGCGGCGTCTCCACGCTCACGGCCTTCGCCCTCACCGTCGAGATCGGCGACTGGCGGCGCTTCTCCGGACGCAGCCTCGGGGCCTTCCTCGGCCTCGTGCCCTCGGAGAGCTCCTCCGGTTCGACGCGCCGCCAGGGGGCGATCACGCGCGCCGGCAACGGCCACGCGCGGCGCCTGCTCATCGAGGCCGCCTGGCAGCAGCGCCGGGTGCCGGGCAAGAACATGCGCGTGCGCACCGCACGCGAGCAGGCCGCGCCCGCAGTGCGCGAGCGGGCGCGCCTCGCAGAGCGGCGCCTGCACCGGCGCTGGGTGCGCTTCGACGAGCGCGGCAAGCACTCCACGGTGGCCGCCGTGGCGGTCGCTCGCGAGCTCGCCGGCTGGTGCTGGAGCCTCGCCGTGATGGACGCCTGAAGGCGGCGGACCAAAAGTGAGGCGGCGAGGCGAGCGCGCCGGGCGCGTGCGAGGAGCATCCGCGAGCCTGCTATGAGCAACCCCGGCAAGAGGGGCCACGCTCGCTTCTAGAGAAGCGGCCGCTCCCGACGCAGAGACGGTCATGCGGATACCCAAACCCGCGCATATCAGCCTGGACCGCGCGTCGACGTGAAAGCCCGGCGCGCTCACCCCGCCGCCACCATAGTGAACGGCTGCCCTGCCCTCGGCAAGGTCCGGGACGCCTACGCTCTTGACACGGGCTGTTCCATATCAGCAGGCCTCAGCCGCCGGCGGCGCCCACCGCACCCGGGGCCCCGCACCCCAACGTCCACCGGCCCGCGGGCATGTCACCCTTCCTCGTCGCTGTCGTTTCGCTGCAGAA
>CAIXSE010000346.1 GCA_903921965.1 uncultured Thermoleophilia bacterium
AAGATGGACGCCGGGTGGAAGTTGAAGCGCAGGAAGGCGAAGGTGCAGCCGGCGAGGATGGCGGCGATCACGCCGGCCGCCGGGAAGTTGGTGCTCAGCGCGATGATGCAGAAGGTGAGCGCCGAGATGCCGCACACGCCCGCCGCCAGGCCGTCGAGCCCGTCGATGAAGTTCACCATGTTGATGATCATCGCCATCCAGAACGCGGTCACGGCCACCGAGACGGCCGGGTGCAGGTACCACATCACGTCGGTGAAGGGGATGCCGATGCGGTTGATGTGGATGTCGAAGTAGATGGCCACGCCGATGGCGAGCAGCTGGCCGATGAACTTGACGATGGGCTCGAGTTCGTAGAGGTCGTCGAAGAGCCCCACGGCCACCACGATGGTGGCGCCGCCGATGATGCCCCACACCGGCCGGTCGACCTTGACGAAGACCATCACCGCGACCATCCACGCCAGGTAGATGCCGAGCCCGCCCAGCAGCGGCATCGCCATCTCGTGCATGCGGCGGCCGTCGGTGGGCGTGTCGACGGCGCCGGTGCGGTGCGCCAGACGGCTCATCAGCGGGGTGAGCACGAAGACGAGCGCGGCCGCGACGAGGAAGCCCAGGACCGCGGTACGCACCGGGCTGTCCAGCAGGAGGGGTCCGTCTATGGCAGGGTCTCCTTGTGGAGGGCCACGCCGGCCTCTTCGATCATCGTGAGGGAGAGCTCGTCGGGGTAGCCGTCCAGGTAGTGGATCTCGCGCACGCCGCAGTTGATGAGCATCTTGGCGCAGAGGATGCAGGGCTGGTGGGTGCAGTACAGGATGGCGCCGTCGATGGCCACGCCGTGCACCGCCGCCTGGATGATGGCGTTCTGCTCGGCGTGGATGGCGCGGCACAGCTCGTGGCGCTCGCCCGACGGGATGCCGAGCTGCTCGCGCAGGCAGCCGATGTCGAGGCAGTGGGAGACGCCGCGGGGGGCGCCGTTGTAACCCGTGGCGAGCACGCGCTTGTCGCGGACCAGCACGGCGCCGACCTGCCGGCGCAGGCAGGTCGACCGCGTGGACGCCTGCCTGGCCAGCTGGAGGAAGTACTCGTCCCAGCTGGGGCGGACCGCCGCAGGACCGCCGCCGCTCGCCCCGTCCATCAGAGGAACTCGTACAGTGGGAAGCGGTCGAGAAGGTCGAGCACCTCGCGGCGGATCTCGGCGAGGGCGGCCGCGTTCTCGCGCGCCTCGAGCGCGCGCAGCATGAGCTCGCCCGTCTGGCGCATCTCGGCTTCCATGAAGCCGCGCGTGCTGACCGCCGGCGAGCCGACGCGCAGCCCGCTGGCCACGTTGAAGGACCCCTCCTCGAACGGCACCACGTTGCGGTTGGCCGTGATGTTCACGCTCTCGAGCAGCTCCTGGAGCTCGAGGCCGTTGAGGCCCGAGCCGCGCAGGTCGACGAGCGCAAGGTGGATGTCGGTGCCGCCGGAGACGAGGCGCAGCCCGCCGTCGGCGAGCGTCTGGGCGAGCACGGCGCAGTTCGCCACGATCTGCCGCTGCAGCTTCTGGAACTGCTCGCTCTGGGCGATCTTGAGGCACGCCGCCTTGGCGGCGATGACGTGCATGAGCGGGCCGCCCTGCATGCCGGGGAACACGGCCTTGTCGACGGCCCTGGCGTACTCGGCACGGCACATGATCAGGCCAGCGCGGGGGCCGGTGAGGGTCTTGTGCGTGGTGCTGGTGACGAGGTCGCAGTGCGGCACCGGGTTGGGGTGCATGCCCGCCGCCACCAGCCCGGCGATGTGGGCGATGTCGGCGAGCAGGAGGGCACCGCACTCGTCGGCGATGGCGCGGAACGCCGCCCAGTCGATGATGCGCGGGTAGGCGCTGGCGCCGCAGATGATGAGCCTGGGCCTGTGCTCGAGCGCCAGGGCCCGTTCCTCGTGGGAGTCGTTGGTCTCGGTGTCGCGCCGCACGTGG
>CAIXSE010000347.1 GCA_903921965.1 uncultured Thermoleophilia bacterium
CCAGGAGGCGCCGCCGTCATGGGTGAAGTAGACGGCGTTCCCGGCGCCGGCCGCCCAGGCGGTGCCGCCGTCGAGGGCGCAGACCGCCTTGAGGTCGGCGCGCAGTGTGCGCTGGGGGCCGACGGGGTTCTTGAGCTGCCAGGGTGAGGCGCCTGCGGCGAGAGCCGGCACGGCGGCACAGGCAGCGAGCACCACCGCCGTCGCGACCGCCGGCACCAGCCGCAGCGCCATCCTCTTCTTACTCATCGTCCCTCTCCTCTCGATGCTTCCGCCGAGGGTCGCCGCGGTCCGTGGCTCCCGCCCGGCCCCTAATCACCGGTCCCAGGTGAACATGAAGCCGTCGTAGTCGCCGTTCGGCGCGACGGCGATCTTCCAGACCCCGTCGGCCGTGACGAGCTGGTCGTAGTGGGGCTTGCCGAACGTCGCGCTCCCGATCCACCAGTTGTCGTCGCCGTCGTAGTCGCCCTGGCCGAAGGCCACGTCGGTCGAGGTGGAGCCGGTGGTGAGCGTGCCGTAGAAGGCGAAGTCCAGGTCGCCCGGCGTGCTGTCGGACATGCCGGCGCACAGCGCGGTGCCGTCCGTGTAGGCGCTGAAGAGGTCGGCCGGCGTCTCGGTGTGGTGCCGGCCGGCGATGAAGTCGACGGCGAAGTACTCGCCGCTGTCGGTCATGCTGCCGTCGTCGCCCGTCTTGGTCGTCCAGCCGTCGTACGGCTGGCCGTAGCTGATCGCGTAGTCGGCCAGGTCGAAGGAGAAGTCGGTGGTGCGCGGGCAGGTGGGATCGCCGGTGTAGCCGGGCGGGTCGTAGTAGCCGGCGGCGTCGGTCGGGTACAGGTACACCCAGTTGTCGTGGGTGGACGTGCCGGAGGCGATGTAGCGGCTCACGCTGCCGTCGGAGGCGACGATCCAGCCGCGCGTCGGGTCGCTGCTCTCGTCGCCGCGAGCGGACGCGGCTTTCGCGCGCGCGGCCTCCCCTGCCGCCGCGGCGCCCTCGGGCGGCAGCGCGAAGTCGAGGTCGCGGAGTTCGCCGAGGTCGCCGAGGCCGTGCCTGACGACGTGCCAGGTGCGGCCCCCGTCCCGGGTGTCGAGGACCTTGCCGTTCGCGAGGGCCACGAGGCCGTGCCGCGCCGAGGCGAAGTCCACGGCCACGCAGCCGGCCCCGCGGGCGGGCACCGCGAGGCGCTTCCAGCGGTGGCCCCAGCTGGTCGTCTTCAGGACGGTGCCGTGGCCGCCCACGGCGTAGGCGACCCGCCGTGTGACGCAGGCGACGTCACGCAGGCGGTGGGTGGTGTGCGAGCGCACGCGCTTCCACGTCTTGCCGCCGTCGACCGTGCGGATGATGGTACCGCGGTCGCCCACCGCGAGACCGCGGTCGCCGAGGATGCCGCCCTCGTACCAGCCGGCGAAGGACACCGCGTGCAGGTGCGCCTTCGGGGCGGCGCGCTGCTTCGTCCAGGTCGCGCCGCCGTCGGACGTGCCGTACACCACCCCGTCGCGGCCGCTGGCCCAGGCGAGCTCCGTGCCGTTGGATTCGAGGCCGGTGAAGCGGACGCCGGGCACGCGCAGCACCTGCTTCCAGGTGCGGCCGGCGTCGGCGGTCGCGTAGATCAGGCCGGTACCGCCGCCGGCGCCGGCCACGAGGCCGTGGCGGCGGTCGGCGAAGTGCACGGCGCGCCAGTCGGTCCCCTCCGGCGCGCCGGTCGCCTCCGCGATCCACGAGCGCCCGCCGTCGTGCGTGTACTGCACGGCGTCGCCGGCGCCCGCCACCCAGGCGGTGCCGCCGTCGAGGGCGAACAGCGCCTTCACGTCGTCGCCGGCGCCGAGCGGGACTGACGCGGCACGCCGCAGCTCCCACGAGGAAGCGGAGGCGGCCGCGGCCCAAAGCAGCAGCAGCGCGGCGGCGAGCACGAGAGCCCCCGCCGGCGCGAGCGCGCGGCATGCCTTCCGCGATGCCGCGAGCGAGCCTGCGTGCGTCCGCTCCTGGCGGGTCCCTCCGTCGTGCCGTCCCGCCATCACCACTCCTTCGTCGACACCGTCATCCCAGGCCGGATCACTGTTGCCAGTCGAAATAGAACCGGTCCGAGTAGCCCTCGCCGACGATGATCTGCCACGCGCCGTCGGGCGTCACGAGGAAGGGATCGCCCTGCGTCCCCTGCAGCGAGAACGCGGGGCTCCCCACCCACCAGTTGTTGAAGCCGGCCCCTCCGTGACCCTGACCGAAGGCGATCGCGTAGCTGCCCGACGCCGTGAGCGTGCCGGTGAAGGCGAAGTTCAGGTCGGCCGGCTTGGGCGTCGTCGTCTGGAGGCCGAACTGCACGCCGTTGCAGTAGCTGTTGAACCACGTGGCCGGGGGCTGGCTGTTGCTGCGGCTCGCCATGAAGTCGATGCCGAACATCGCCGGCTGCTCCGACGTGGCCGGGAAGTACTGCGTCTTCCAGCCGTTGTAGGCCTGGTCGGCGGTGAGGTCGTAGGCCGTGAGCTCGAACGTGAACGTCGCGGGTGACGGGTAGGCCGAGTTCCCCTGCGGGACCAGGTACACCCAGTTGTCGGCCCACGAAGAATCGGTGTACGCGCCGATCACGCCGCCGTCGCCGGCGGTGAAGGCGCGCTCGGGGGCCGCGGTCGCGGGCTCGGCCGCGTCCACGTCGCGCAGCCGCACGGCGCCCATGCCGTGCGCCTCGGGACGCCAGCTGCGGCCGCCGTCGGCGGTCACGAGCAGGGCGCCGGCGCCGCTCACCGCCCAGCCGTGGGTCGGCGAGGCGAAGTCCACGGCCACGAGGTCGCCGGCCAGCAGCAGCGGCCACTGGCGCTGCCAGGTGCGGCCGCCGTCGCTCGTGGAGAGCACGGTGCCGAGGCGGCCGACGGCCCAGCCGATCTGCGGCGTGCGCATCGCCAGGTCGAGGAGGTCGGCGCGGCAGGGCACCGCGGCCTGCTGCCAGCTGCGGCCACCGTCGCTGCTGCGGTAGACGGCGCCGCCGGCGCCCACGGCGACGCCCTCCGTGGCGCTCGTGAAGTCGACGGCGCTGAGGTCGGCCGAGCCGGCGCGGGCCTGCTGCCAGCTCACGCCGCCGTCGCTGCTGCGCAGGACGAGGCCGCGGGCGCCGACGAGCCAGGCGAGGCCGGGGCCGTGCATCTCGAGGTCGGCGACGGCGGCGTAGGGCGGCAGCGCCACCGGGGCCCAGGTGCGGCCGCCGTCCTCGGTGCGGTAGACGAGGCTGCGACCGGCGGCGGTGCCGGCGAGGAGGCCGTGCTTCATGTCGGCGAAGCGCAGCGCCTGCCAGACGGTCCAGACAGGGGCGCCGGTCGCCTGCGCCTCCCAGGAGGCGCCGCCGTCATGGGTGAAGTAGACGGCGTTCCCGGCGCCGGCCGCCCAGGCGGTGCCGCCGTCGAGGGCGCAGACCGCCTTGAGGTCGGCGCGCAGTGTGCGCTGGGGGCCGACGGGGTTCTTGAGCTGCCA
>CAIXSE010000348.1 GCA_903921965.1 uncultured Thermoleophilia bacterium
CCAGGAGGCGCCGCCGTCATGGGTGAAGTAGACGGCGTTCCCGGCGCCGGCCGCCCAGGCGGTGCCGCCGTCGAGGGCGCAGACCGCCTTGAGGTCGGCGCGCAGTGTGCGCTGGGGGCCGACGGGGTTCTTGAGCTGCCACACCGGCCCCGCCCACGCGCCGGCAGGCAGCAGCGCCACGAGCAGCGCTGCGCCCGCCACGACCGACAGGCACGCAATGGATCTCCTCACAGTGCTTCCTTTCATCGTGCGGAGAAGGACGGCACCTCTCCCCGCGCGCCGAGGCACCACCCACCGTGGGCGGGCTCGCGGTTCGGGAGGACGATGCCGTGCTCCCGCGGCTCTGACCAGTACTATCGGTTGCGGACGACCCGGCCTGAAGGCGCGTCTCCCGTCCCGAGGCGCGGGCGGCGACCGCAGTAGCGTCGCGTCGGCACGCCCCCTTCAGTGAGGCGTGGCCGCTCGGATAGGATGTGGCCTGATGCTCACCATCGTCCTTGGACTGACGGCGGCCTGCGCCTACTCCCTCTATGGCTTCGGCAGCCACCGGCTCGTGCGCGGCGTACCGTGGCTGACGATGGTGGTCGCGATGTACGTCGTCGGCGTCTGCCTGCTGGTGGTGCCGGCACTGGTCGTGGATGGGCCGCCGTTCGGCGCCGGAGAGGCCGGCGATGTGGGGCTCGCCGCCGCAGGCGGCCTGCTCTACACCGGCGCCACGGCCTGCTTCCTCCTCGCTCTGCGCGTCGGCAAGCTCTCCCTCGTCACGGTGCTGGCCTGCCTCGACGGCGCCTTCGCGGCCGCGGCGTCGTTCGCGCTCGGCGAGCGCCTCGGCGGGCTCGCGCTCGCCGGATTGGTGTCCGCCGCCGGCGGCGGACTGCTTGCCGCCGTGGAGCGCCGCCGTGACACGAGCGCCGTTGCGGGGCCGGCACCGCTCGCGGGGCGCCGGTGGCGCTTCGCCGCCGGCGCCGGCCTGGCCCTCCTCACCAGCCTGGCCATGGCAGGCGTGTTCGTCATCTACGGGGCCATCGACGCGTTCTCGCCGCTCACGACCGTCACAGTGGCCTCCTTCGCCGGCCTCGTGGTCGTGCTGCCGGTCGCCGCGGTGCGGCACCTGGTGCTGCCGCCGCGCCCGCAGGCCGCCGGGGTCATCGGCGTCGGCGCCCTCGACATGCTCGCGTTCCTGGCGGGAAGCGCCGCCCTCGCCCTGGGCCCCGTGTCCGTCGCCTCGGTCCTGCAGGCACAGACGGCCACACTCTCCACGCTGCTCGGCGTGGTGGCGCTGCACGAGCGGCCGGCGTGGTGGCAGACCGTGGGCATCGCCGCGACGATCGCAGGCGTCAGCATGCTGGCGTGGTCGATGTGACCGTCACGGCAGCGGCGACGACGGACACACGTCGCGGTCACGACACCCGCGCTCCTGCCGCGGCGACGCCGGGGAGCCGCAGTCTTGACACCCGCGCGACCCCCCCGGTATCGTCCCTCCAGGTATTTAGTTAGCTGAATAACTAACGCCCCGACCGGGGCGGCGACTGGAGGGGTCCATGGCACGTCGCATCCCTACGCGGCTCGGTGACGGCTCGCTCGTCGAGCTCACCCCCGCCGACATCGAGGCCGACCTGCTCGCCGGCTGCGAAGCGGCCGTCAAGCGCGCCAAGGTGGAACCGCTCACCGAGGACGACCTCGCCCACCTGCTCGACATCTTCACGTCGCCGGCGCGCTTCTCGTCGGTCGACTACGGCGACGAGGTCGTCCTGAGCTTCGACGGCTCGGGTAACTCCGACCTCAACGCGCCCATCCTCGAGCAGCTCGTGTACCAGAACCACCACGGCGCCGACATGATCGAGCTGTGGCACCAGGACTACTCGTACAAGGCCGTGCGCACCGTGCTCTCCTTCCAGACGCAGGTGATGAAGGAGGCGCAGCTGCAGACGGTGATCCCGCTCAACTACGGCGCCATGCCCGACCTGGGCCGGTACTCGATGCCCGACGGCCCGGCCCCGAACTGGTCGGAGCTGCTGCCGCTGGGCAGGTACGACGAGGCCCGGGCGGCGCAGCTGGAGGCGGTGGAGCACCTCGAGAAGGACATGTGGGCCGTCATCGAGGCGATGGTGGCCGCCGGCGTGGACGGCATCGACTTCGACACGGCCGGGGCGGCCGGCGACGCCGACCTGCTGGCCACGCTGCGCACGGCACGCAAGCTGCGCGACACGTGGCCGCACATCGGCGTCGAGATCGGACAGGCCTCCGAGATGGTGCTCGGCATGCACGGCCAGCTCGAGTACGAGGAGACGCGGCTGGCCGGCCAGTGGCCGCTCGGCCAGCTCAGGGTCTGCGAGGCGGCCGGCGCCACCATCTTCGGGCCGGCCGTGAACGTGAACACCACGAAGTCGCTGCCGTGGAACACGGCCCGCGCCTGCGCCCTGATCAAGCCGGTCGGCGCCGCGGCCACCATCCCCGTGCACCCCAACGTGGGCATGGGCGTCGGCGGCGTGCCCATGAGCCCCTACCCGCCGGCCGACGCCACCTCGCGCGCCTCGCGCGCCCTCGTGGACATCTGCCACGTGGACGGCTTGTAGGTCGGGGTCGGGGATCCCTTGGGGATGGCCTCGACGCACTCGCTCGCCTCGGGCATGGGCGGGATGCGGACCGCCGGAGATCTGGTGGCCCGCATGCAGATGACCCGGGGCATGCGACTCCCGCAGGCCAAGCAGTACGTGGCCGACAAGCTGGGCTGCTCGGTGCTCGACCTCAGCGACACGGTCGTCATGCACGACATCCGTCGCGACCTCGGCTTCGGGCGCATCCAGGTACAGGACCTCACGTACGCCGACCACCCCGGCGCCATCGAGGCCAAGTTCCGGATCGCCGAGGTGCTGGACCTGCCGATCAACTCGGTGGAGCGCTTCAAGGCGCACGCGGGGTTGGTCTCGTGAGCTCGGCCCTCGACCTCTCGCGGCGCCAGCCGCTGCTGCCGCTGGGCTCGGACTTCCACGTGAGGTTCTACGACGACGCGAAGCTCGACCGCTACAAGGAGGCGGTGCTGAGCGTGCTCGAACGGACGGGCGTGAAGTTCGGCTCGGCCAAGGCCCTCGACGTCCTCGCCGGGCACGGCGCCGCCGTGGACCGCGCGTCCGGCGTCGTGCGGTTCTCGCCCGACCTCGTGGAGCGCGCGCTGGCCACGGCCCCGCGCTCGTTCTGGCTCGGTTCGCGCGACCGCACCCTCGACCTCGACCTGGCCTCCGGCGACACGTTCAACACCACCAACGGGTGCGGCACCGAGGTCATCGACTGGCACACCCGTGAGCGCCGGCCGCCGACCAAGGACGACCTCGCGGCCATCACGCGGCTGGGCGACTACCTGGGCTCGATCCAGTTCTGGTGGCCGCAGGTGGCCGCCGCCGACAAGGGCGACACACATACGCTGCACGAGCTCGACGCCGCCTGGAACAACACCGCCAAGCACCTGCAGGGCATGGTGCAGGGCGAGCGCGAGGCGCGGTTCGCCGTGGAGATGGCGACCGTGATCGCGGGCGGGGCGGAGCAGCTGCGCCGCCGCCCCCCGATGAGCAACCTCATCGGCACGGTGCAGCCGCTCGTCAACGACAAGGACGGCATCGAGGCCGCGCTGGTGTTCGCCGAGGCAGGCGTGCCGGTGTGCTTCGTGACGATGCCGACGTACGGGACGACGGCTCCGGCGACCAAGGCCGGCGCCTGGGTGATGGGCTTCGCCGAGCTGGTCAGCGCGACAGTCTGCGTGCAGCTCGCGCACCCCGGCGCCCCGGTGATCCTCTTCCCCCTGCCGGTGCACGCCGACCCGCGCACGGCGGCGCTCACCACGGCGCCGCTGAACGTCAGGGGCGTCTTCCTGCCCTCCGAGCTCGTCCACCACTTCGGGCTGCCGGCGATGACGGGCTACGCCGGCACCGACGACGACCTGCCGGGCAGCTGGCTGGCCGCGGCCGAGACGGCGCACACGGTGATGCTCGCCGGCATCGTCGGCTCGGAGCTCATGACGACCATCGGGCTCACGAACCGCTACCAGCTGTTCACGCCCGAGCACATGATGCTCGACGACGACCTCTACCGGCGGGCGGCGAACGCGTTCCGCGACATCGAGCTGGACGAAGAGCAGCTGGCACTCGACGTGATCGACGCCGTCGGGCCCGGCGGGCACTTCCTCGGGCAGGCGCACACGCGCCGGCACATGAAGGAGACGGTGGAGCGCTCGATCGGCCAGGAGATAGGGCCGGACGGCGCGCACCTGCGCGACGCCGTCGAGGTCGCGCGCGAGCGCGGGCTCGACATCCTCGAGAACTACGCGCCGGAGCCGCTGGACGCGGACAAGGCGGCGGAGCTGGCGCGCATCTGCGCCGCCGCCGACGCCGAGCTGGCGAGGTGACGGGCCGAGGGTGCGGCCGGCGCATCGCGCCGGCCGCACCCTCACGTTCACTCCGTAGCGGCGTCGAGCAGCGGAGCCGCCAGCTTCTGCACCAGGCCCAGCGTGTCGTCCTCGCCGGGCTGGTGCTCCCACGGCGCGTCGGCGGCGGCGCGGCGCATGATGCGGACCTCCGCCCCCGTCTTGACCGCCACCAGGTCCTCCGACGAGGCCGGCGCCGCGTCGCTGAACCGGGCGACGGTGATGAGCACGGCGTCGTCGGCGGCCGCGATCTGGTCCTCGACCGGGGCTTCGCTCGCAGCGCCGGCCTTGCCGTGCGGCAACTCCTCGCGCAGGCGGTCCACCGCCTCGCCGG
>CAIXSE010000349.1 GCA_903921965.1 uncultured Thermoleophilia bacterium
GCCTGGCGGCGCTCCTGCTCGTGCCCGCGGACCCGGTCCTGCTGCTCGGCCTCTTCGGGTTCGGCGCCGCGCTGGCGTTCACGGCCACGCACCTCTCGGTGATCAGGCTGCGCCTGCGCGAACCCGCCCTCGCGCGGCCGTTCCGGGTGCCTTTCAACGTGCGCTTTCGCGGCGCGGCGCTCCCCGTGCCGGCGGTGGCCGGCGCGGTCGCCACCGCCGCGATCTGGGTGCTCATGGTGGCCACGCACCCCGAGGGCCGCCTCCTCGGCTTCGCCTGGATGGCGGGCGGCCTTCTGCTCTACGTCGTCTACCGGCGCGGCACCGGCAGGGCGCTGCTGCGGCAGCCCGTCGAGCGCCGCCTGCCCGACGCCGCAGAGTCGGACGTGGACTACGAGCGCATCCTGGTGCCCGTGGACGGCTCCCGCCTCAGCGACGAGATGATGGTCCTGGGGTGCCAGCTGGCGGCAGACAAGGCCGCCATCATCGACATCGTCTACGCCGTCGACGTGCCGATGAACCTGCCGCTCGACGCGCCCATGCCCAAGGAGCGCCGCCGGGGCGCGCACGTCCTGGAGTCCGCGCTGGCGGTGGCCCAGGAGTTCGGCGTCGAGGCGTGGCCGCACCTCGTGCTCTCGCGCCACCCCGGCAGGGCCATCGTGGACACCGCCCGGCAGTGGCACTGCGACGTGGTCATCATGGGCGCCGTGCGCAGGCTGCGCACCGACGACGAGGTGCTCGGCAGAGCGGTCACCTACGTGCTGCGCAACACGCCGGGCGAGGTCCTCCTGAACTACGTGCCGGCGGACTATCCCATGAAGGGGTCCGCCGCCGAGTGGGACGAGCAGGAATCGGCCGCGGTCGCAGCGGGCGAGCCACGAAGTCAGGAGCGGGGATGAGCGCGCGCAGGTACGTCATCATCGCCGGCTGCGGACGGGTCGGCTCCGGCATGGCGAAGCGTCTCGCCGCCGAAGGCGACGACGTGGTCGTCATCGACGACGACCGCCGCTCCTTCGCCCTCCTCGGCGACGACTTCGCCGGCCGGCGGGTCGTGGGCGTCGCCATCGACTGGGACGTGCTCCGCCGCGCCGGCATCGAGGGCGCCGACGCCTTCGTGGCCGTCACCGACGGCGACAACACCAACATCGTCTGCGCGCTCATCGCGCAGCGCGCCTTCGAGGTGCCCTGCGCCGTGGCCCGCGTCTACGACCCCCGCCGCGCCGCGTCGTTCGCCCGCATGGGCCTGCGCACCGTGTGCCCGACCCACGACGCCGAGGAGGCCCTCGTGGAGGCCGTCCACTCCTGTCCCCTCCCGGAAGCGGAGGCCTGACGTGTTCGTGCTCATCGTCGGCGCCGGCAAAGTGGGTCTCAACGTCGGCATCAGCCTCGGCCAGCTCGGCCACGAGTACATCGTCGTCGAGCAGCGGCGCTCCCGCTACGACCTGCTGCGCCCGCAGCTCGAGGAGCAGCTGCTGTACGGCGACGGCACCGAGATGTGGGTGCTGGAGAGGGCCGGCATCGCCCGCGCCGACCTGGTCGTGGCCGTCACCGGCGACGACGAGGACAACCTGGTCATCGCCCAGCTCGCCAAGCACGAGTACGGCGTACCCAAGGTCGTGGCGCGCGTGAACAACCCGCGCAACCAGCGGACCTTCGACCTGCTCGACGTCGACTCGACGCTGTGCGCCGCCACGATGACCGTGTCCATGATCCAGCACGAGCTGCCCTCCCACCAGTTCGTGCCCCTGCTCGCCCTCGAGCGCGAGGGACTCCAGCTGGTCGAGATCCAGGTGGGCGACGACTCCCCGGCGGCCCACCTCACCATCGACGAGATGCGGCTGCCGCCGGGCGTGCTGCTCGCCGCGGTGCTCCGCGGCGGCGCGGCCGTGCTGCCGCGCGGCGACCTCACCCTGCTGCCCGGCGACCAGGTGCTCTGCCTGCAGCCGCCGGCGAGGGCCGGGGACCTCATCCGCATCTTCCTGCCGGGCCGCCGTCCGGAAGAGGTGCAGGCGCAGTCCAGCATCGACGTGACCGGCGAGGGACCGGCGTGAGCCGCGGGCGCAGGACGGGCGCACCATGAGGATCGTCGTCGTCGGCACCGGCACGCTGGGCTTCTACGTCGCCCGCAAGTTCTCGGAGGAGCGTCACGACGTCGTGCTCGTGGGCGAGGACGAAGACGCCCTGCGACGCGCCCAGGACGCCATGGACGTGGGTGCGGTGGTCGGCAAGGGCAGCACGCCGTCGGTGCTCCTCGACGCCGGGCTGCGCGCGGCGGACGTGCTCGTCGCGGTGACGGGAAGCGACGAGACCAACATCGTCGCCTGCCTCATCGCCGAGACGGTCTCCGCGAGCATCGTGCGCGTGGCCCGCATCCACGACCCGGCCTACCTGGGCGCGAGCGGCATCATCGACAAGAGCTCGCTCAGCGTCGACCTGGTGATCAGCCCCGAGGAGGAGGTCGCGCGGGCCGCCGTCGCGCTCGCCCGCGTACCCGGCGCCACCGACGCGCTCGACTTCGCCGGGGGGCGCGTGCGCGCGATCGGCGTGATGCTCGACGAGGACTCGCCGATGATCGGCAGGCCCATCAAGGCGCTGCTGCAGGGCGACGACGGCGAGAAGCTCATCGTCGCCGGCGTCTACAGGGAGGAGATGGTCAGCGCCCCGTCGGACGACATCCGTCTCATGGCGCGCGACACCCTCTTCCTGGTGGCCGACCGCGACTCGGTGCGTCCCGCACTCACGCGGCTCGGCAAGCGCTGGGTGCGGACGCGCAACGTGATCGTCGCCGGCGGCGGGTGGGAAGGCGTCTCCATCGCCCGCCGCCTGGCCGCCGAGGGCATCCACACCAAGATCGTCGAGCGCGACCCGGAGGTCTGTGAGCGCATCGCCAACGAGCTCGACACCACGCTCGTCCTGCAGGGGCACGGCATGGACGACCGCCTGCTGGTGGACGAAGGGGTACAGCGCGCGGACATGACCATCGCCGCGCTGGGCGACGAGACGGCCAACGTGTTCGCGGCGCTCCTCGCCAAGCGCCTCGGTGCGCGCCGCGCCGCCGCCCTGGTCGACACGCCGGAGTACATGCCGTTCGCCTCGAGCATCGGCGTGGACGTCGTGCTGAGCCCGCTGCTGGCCGCGCTGAACCCGATCACGCAGGTCGCGCGCCGGGGACAGGTGCTCGCCATCCGGACGCTGCGGGAGAACCTGGTGGAGGGCATCGAGTTCGTGGCCGCCGAGGGCTCCGGCATCGTCGGCCTGCCGCTCGCGCTGCTGCACCTGCCCCACGGCTCGATGGTCGGCGCCGTCGTGCGCGCCGGTCAGGGCATCATCCCGCGCGCCTCCACGGTCATCGAGCCCGGCGACCAGGTGGTGCTGTTCACCCGTCCCGCCCTGGTGCCGCGCCTGCAGCGGCTGCTCGCCCCCGCCTGAGGCGGAGCTCCCCGGTGGCAGCCAGACCCGCGCCGTCGGTCGTCGCCACCGTGACCGGGCTGCACCCGGCCACGGTGGGCGGCGCGCGGCGCGTCGCCTTCCTGCTCAGCATCCTGCTGCTGGGCGAGACGTTGTCCATGACGGCGCCGCTGGCGGTGGCGATCATCTACGGCGACGGACGCGACATCGAGTCGTTCGCCACCACGATGTTCATCACCGGCGCCGTCGGCGCGATCGCCTTCTTCCTCTTCCGCACCGACCTGAAGAGCCTCACGCGCCACGACGGCATCGCCGTCGTGGCGCTCGGCTGGCTCACGGTGTGCCTCTTCGGCTCGATTCCCTTCGTGCTCGAGGGCCAGCTCGGCTGGCTCAACGCCTGGTTCGAGACGGTGAGCGGGTTCACCGGCACCGGCTCGAGCGTCATCCCCGACATCGAGGCCATGCCCCGTGGCCTGCTGTTCTGGCGATGCTTCACCCACTGGCTGGGGGCCATGGGCTTCCTGGTCTCGTTCGTCGCGCTGCTGCCCCTGCTGGGCATCGGCGCCATGCAGCTCTACCGCGCCGAGGCGCCGGGCCTGGAGGTCGACCGCCTGCGGCCGCGCATCAGCAGCACCGCGCGCATCCTCTGGACCATCTACCTCACGCTGTCGGTGTCGCTCACCGTCCTGCTCCTGCTCGGCGGCATGGATTGGTTCGACGCCCTCTGCAACATGTTCGCCGCCATCGGTACCGGCGGCTACTCCACGAAGAACACGAGCATCGGCTGGTGGCACAGCGCCTACATCGACTGGGTCATCACCCTGTTCCTGTGGCTCTCCGCCACGAACTTCTCCCTGTACTGGTTCCTCGCGACGGGCAGGCCGGGACGCTTCTTCAAGGACGCCGAGTGGCGCTTCTACACGATCGTCCTGCTGTGCTCGAGCTTCTTCATCGCGGCCGTGGTGTGGGCCACGTCGACGGTCTCGGCCACCCAAGCCATCCGCGACGCCTTCTTCACCGTCGTCTCACTGGCCTCCACCACGGGGTTCGTGACCGCCGACTACGAGAAGTGGGCGCCGGTGACGCAGTTCATCCTGTTCATGCTGCTGTTCATGGGCGGCTGCGCCGGCTCGACGGCCGGCGCCATGAAGGCCATCCGCGTGCTGCTGTTCGGCAAGCAGGCGGCGCACGAGTTCTTCCGCACCATGCACCCCTACGGCGTCACCAGGATCCGTCTCAACGGGAGCCCGGTGACCGGCGAGATGATGCGCTCCGTCTCCGCCTTCATGGGGCTGTACCTCGCCGTCTACGTGGTCTCGGTGGCCATCGTCTCGTGGACCGGGGCCGACTTCGCCACGGCCATGTCGGCGGCGGCCACGGCCATGGGAGGCGTCGGGCCGGGCCTCGGCGACGTCGGCCCCATGGACAACTTCCTCTGGATGGCACCGGCCGCGAAGATCGTGCTCACCTTCGACATGCTCGCCGGACGGCTGGAACTGGTCACGCTGATGATGATGGCCACGCCGGCGTTCTGGCGCCGCTGACGCGGCGCCGCCCGCGCCGGCCCCACGCCCGCCCTCAGGCGCCCCGGCCCGGCCGCCCGCACGACGGAGGGGCGGGGCGCCTGCGGCGCCCCGCCCCTCCGTCGTCACGCCCGTGGACCGCTCGCTGCTCAGTACACCGTGAACGTCCTCCACGAGGACGCCGTCTTCGCGTGGTCGTCGTCCTCGTGGACGGCCATGATGCGCCACGACCCCGGCTTGTAGTGGAGGCCGATCCCGTACTCCGTGGCCGACTTCGTGTTCCGGTACTTCTGCGCGTACAGGCTGATCACAGCGTGCCAGCTCCCGCCGTAGTACCGCTCGAGGTAGACCTTGGTGTGGCTCGCGCGGTTCTGCGCCGTCGAGTGCCGCGGCAGGATCGTGCCCCAGCCCCAGACCTTGGGCCCGGACGCGACGACCTTGGGGACGGCCGGCGGCGTGATCCTGGCGCGCGCCTTCACCTTGACCAGGTTGCTCATGCTCGAGAGGTACTCGCTGTCGCCGTCGAAGAACATGGCGAAGTACGTGAGGCGTTTGATCCCGCTCGCCGTCACCGAGTAGTCCCCCGTGTCGGACTGGGCCGCGCCGGCGAAGTTCCACTGCCCGTCGATCTTGTTCTCCTGCGACCAGAACAGGCCGACCGACTTGCCGGGGATCAGGAAGCCGCTGGCCGCGTTGAGCAGCGCCCCCGTGAGCGTGACGGAGCCGTTGTAGGGGACGACGTCGGTGTCGGCGGTGAGGACCAGCCCGCTCTCCTGCTGCTGCCCGCCGCCGCCCGGCACCGTCGCGGTGAGGGTGACGTTGTCGACGTAGGACCCCTCGTACACCACCGCCGGGTCGCTCCGGAACGCGACGCCGATCCACACCCGGCTCTGGCCGCACACGTTGCCGAGCGTGAAGACGTCGGTGAGGTCGAGGCTCTGGCTCGTCCAGCTGTTGTGGTTGCCGGACCAGTAGACGCCGTAGTAGTTGACGTCGTTGAGCGAGACGTACAGGCCCAGCTTGTCCTTGTCGAGCTCGGTGATGGAGTACATGGTCATGCCCAGCGTGGCCGCCGTCGCCTGAGAGAGGTCGAAGGGGCCGGCGGTCATCCAGGAGCTCTGGTTGTTCACGTACGGCCCGGGCGGGCTGATGGCGCTGCCGCTGCAGTAGGCGGAGTACGCGCCGCCGGCGGCCCTGTACGTGGTGGTGGCCCACCCCGGGCTGCCCTGCAGCGACCACTTGGACAGGCCGGACTCGAAGTCGTCCGAGAACAGCGTCACGGTCTGCGTCGCACCGCGGGCCGGGGCGACCGCGCGAGCCGTGACGAGCCACGGCGCCAGAGGCACGTGCGTGCCCGGCGTCCCGGCGAGTACGGCGCTCCTGCCCGCCACGCCGGGTCCGGCGGCGGCGAGCGCCGCCCACACCAGGAGCACCGCGAGAGCCGCGAGCGTGAGCAGTGCGAGTCTGCCGGCCGCGCGGCCGGGCCGGCTCCTCCCGCGAGCCACGAGCGAGCCGTCCGCCAGGATCCTGCCAGCCATGATCCACCCCCGCTGCCGAGCGGCGCGCGCGCCGCGTCCCCTTCGATCGGTGTGCACTCTGGTTCTACGCCTTCGACGGCGTCTGTCAATCGTAGGGTCGTCAAGGTGGGGGTAATCCTTGACGATGAAGGGACCAGAGGACACGATGGGCGCAGGCGGCCGAGGCGCGGCCGCGCACGACGACCGGAGGGGACGATGGCCGCCGGTTCCGACGGGTCAGGCTCGGGCACCACCAGGAAGACCTTCCTCGTGGCAGGCGGCTGTGTGCTGGCCGCGGCGCTGGTGGGGGCCGGCTGGCGGCGCAGCCGCAGACCGGCCGGAGCGGCGTCCGCGCGTCCGCGCCGCGCCGACAACCTCAGCGAGCGCGCGACGGCCGAAGGCGTCGAGCTGCGGCCGCTCCCGCTCGACCCGCACGGCCCCGTGTTCGCGCTCAACCGCTCGGCGGCCGTGGTCTGGAGCGCCGTCGACGGCAGGCGCAGCGTCACCGGGATCGGCGGCGAACTCGCGGCCGCGTTCGGCCTCTCCGCCGAGGTCGCACAGCGCGACGCGCGCGCCTGCCTGCGCTCCCTCGCCGCGCAGGGCATCGTCACCGGCGTCCCCGGCACGACGGCGGCGGAGGCCGCGAGGTCGTGACCCGGTACCGGTTCACGACCGAGGTCTTCTCCCTGCCGCGCGAGAGCGGCCACCTCGTGTACGCGCCGCTCCTGCAGACGAGCCTCGTGGTCAACGACGCCGCCCTCGGCCTGCTCGCCGACGTGGCCGCGGAGCGCGACGTCACGCGCGACGCGCGCAGCGACGGCGTGCTCGAATTGCTCGAGCAGCTCTCGCTGATCACCGCCGACACGACCGCGGAGGGCGGCGCGGCCGGGACGCAGCCCGCCGGGGCGCAGCCCGCCGCGGCCGGCGCTGCCCCGGACGTGCTCTCCGCGCCGGTGACACCGACGGCGGCCACCCTGTTCCTCACCACCGCCTGCAACCTGCGCTGCGCCTACTGCTACGCCTCGGGGGGCGAGCGCAGCCGGTTCCTCGACGCGGACGTCGCCTTCGACGCCATCGACCTCGTCGTGGCCAACGCCGCGGGACGCGGCGAGGCCGACGTGCGAGTCTCCTTCCACGGCGGCGGCGAGCCCACGCTGGCCGGCGACACGCTCAGGCGCTGCGTCGCCCACGCGCGGCGTCGCGGCGACGAGCACGGCATCCCGCTGCGCACCGGCACGGCCACCAACGGCGTCATGGACGACGCCATGCGCGACTACCTCGCCGCCGAGATGACGTCGGTGATGGTCTCGCTCGACGGGCCGCCGCAGGTGCACGACGCGCTGCGGCCGCGTCCCGGCGGCGGGCCGTCGTCGCCCGACGTCGCGCGCACCCTCGCACGCCTCTCGGACGGCGAGGTCACACTGGGCGTGCGCCTCACCTGCACCGACGAGGCGCTCGACCACGCCGCCGAGACGGTGCGGCACCTGGCCGCCACGTACCGCGTCCACACCATCCACCTGGAGCCGCTGTTCCAGTGCGGCCGCTCCGTGGCCAGCGGCCTCAGCGCGCCGCCGGCGGAGCGCTTCGTGCGCGCCTTCCGCGACTGCCGGCAGGCGGCCACCGAGGCCGGTGTCGATCTCACCTACTCGGGCGCCCGGCAGAGCTCCCTGTGTCACGCGTTCTGCCAGGTGAGCCTGCCCAGCTTCAACGTCACCACCGAGGGCGACGTCACCGCGTGCTACGAGATCACCGGGCGCGACGACCCGCGCGCCGCCACCTTCATCTACGGCCGGCACGACCCTGCGGCGCGCACCTTCGTCTTCGACGCAGAACGCGTCGCCGCGCTGCGGCGCCTCACCGTCGACGAGGCGCCGCGCTGCGCGCGCTGTTTCGCCAAGTACCACTGCGCCGGCGACTGCGCCTCGAAGAGGCTCTTCGCCGGCGCCGACGACGCCGTCATCGCGCGCTGTGCCATCAACCGCGCGCTCACGCTCGACCAGCTCGAGGAGGGCCTGCAGTGACCGACTACCAGCCTCCCGAGCTCTCCATCTACGAGCGCGAGGACGACACCGTCGAGTGGGCCGCGCTGCGCACCGGCGAGACGGCCCCGGACGACCTCGTGGCCGACGCCTCGGCGCCCGCCTCCGCCTCGCCCGAGACCCCGCAGGTGCTCAAGTGGAGCGCACCCGAGCCCGAACTCGCGTACCCCGACGCGGACGTGTTCGTCGCCCCGGCCGATCCCTCGCGCAAGGTGTCGGGGCCGACGAAGAAACCTGAGAAGACGTCCAAGCCCGGCAAGGTCACCCGCGCGCACACGACCAAGGCGAAGCTCACCGGCAAGGACGCGTTCGGCGGCACGATCTGCACCTGCAACATGGTCTGCACCTGCAACCAGGTGTGCACCTGCGAGTCCGTGGACGCCTGCAGCTGCGTGTCCTACGCGCCGAGCGGCGGCGGCGGGACCTGTACCTGCAACGCCGTGTGCACCTGCCAGAGCGTCAATTCCTGCAACTGCCAGGCGGAGCCCTTCTGACGTGGACGTCGCGCGCACGGCAGCACCACGGACGGCGACGCGCCGCGCGGCCCTCGCGGCGGCGGTCGTCGCGATCCTGTGCCTGCTCTGCCTCGCCGCGTGGGCGGAGCCCGTCCGGGCGGCCGCCAAGAGCCACCCGTACAACCTCGGCTGCAAGGCGCTGGCGGCCGGCGACCTCACCGGGGCCACGAAGCTCTTCAAGCAGGCCGTCGCGCTCGAGCCTGAAGACACCGACGCGCTGAACAACCTCGCCGTGTGCTACCTCCAGACCGGCGAGTTCGACAAGGCCGACGCGCTGCTCCGCAAGGTGCTCGAGCTCAACCCGAAGTACCGCGGCGCCGACCTCAACATCGGCGCGGGCTTCATCCTCAAGGGCGAGCCCTCCGGCGGGGAGGAGTCCACGAAGAAGGCCGCCGACGCGCCGCCGACGCCCACCGGCAAGGCCGTCGAAGCGTCGGCGTACTACAACCTCGGCCTCATCGCGGCCGCCGCCGGCGACTACGCCGGGGCGCAGGCCGACCTCGAGAAGTCCGCCGGCATCGAGCCCGACGCGCAGACCTACGCAGCCCTGGGCTGCGTCCAGGGCGCGCAGGGCGACTGGGACGCCGGCATCGCCTCGCTCGAGAAGGCCGCCGGCATGAAGACCGCGGACGCGCTGTACGAGACGGTGTCCGCCGATCTGGCGGCGGCCTACTACGGCCGCGGCATGGCGAAGCTGCAGGACGGCGACGTGGCCGGCGCCAGGGCCGACTTCACGGCGTCCAAGAACGAGA
>CAIXSE010000350.1 GCA_903921965.1 uncultured Thermoleophilia bacterium
GACCAGGCCCACCGACGACACGTAGAAGCCGATGAGGTCGCCGCGACGGGCGATGCTCTTGTCGCGCTCGTCCTTGCGCTCGATCTCGTCCTCGGCCTTGCGGCCGTGGAGCTCCGCCGAGATGCCGGCGCCGATGGACACGGCGATCGCGCCCACGATGTTGAGCACGATCGAGGCCACCACGGCGACGATGAGCGGCACCTGGTAGGCGATCGCGGACGCCGACGTGTCCTGCAGGCGTCCCAGCATGATGATGAAGTACGCGAGCGGGACGACGACGGCGACGACGCCGCTCACCCAGGTCATCTTCTCTTCGAACGGCATGGACGCCCCCTCTCGGCAGCTGACACGATGTCAGCGATTCTTGACATCGACACTGTAAAGAATGAGCGACATCATGTCAAGAAAGTTTTACTCATCCGGCCCCGTCCGGACGCCCGGGGAGCGCCGGTGCTGCCGCGGCTGTGACGCACGCGCGCGCCGCCGGCGCGCCGGCCGCAGCCTCCGGAGGCGTGCACGTGGCATGTGGCGAGTCGGCCGGGCGGCCGCGGGCGTCGGGCGCTCGCGCCGCCCGGCGGCGGCCGCGGGGGTCTGCGGCCACGCCTCCCGCCCCGGCGTCACGCGGCCTTGCGCTTCTCCTCGCGTTCGCGGTCGGCGCCGAGCTGCCGCGCTCGTATCCTGGCGTCGTGGCGCCGGTCGATCACGAGGATCGCGACCGCCGCGCCGACGGCGACGGCGGCCAGCACGACCGACAGCACGAGGTCCATGGTGCCGGTGGGGATGACCGTGGGGTCGCCGTCCAGCGGGACGGTGAGCTCGCGTCCGCCTGCCGCGGCCACGCCCCAGACGAGCAGAGCCAGCCACGCCCCGGCGAGCACCGCGGCGATGCCGCCTGCCGCCTTCCAGAGGTCGAGGCTCATGGTGGCCTCCTCTCGCCGCGCACCCCCGCGCACGGCCCGGCAGGTGCCGCTCGCGGGCTCACTTCCAGTATTCCCGCGCGGGGCCGGCCGGCTGCCGTGTGCGCAAGCGCGCCGTGGCGCCGCGACGGCACGGGCGCGTCCCGTGACGCCGCGTGTGCTGCTGCCGGGCCCGAGAGGCTCCGGACGCTATACTCCGGCCATGAGGATCCCGAGTGGCTGACACCGCAGGCCGGCGCAGCGCGCCCGTGGTCGCCGCCGTGGGCATGGCCACGGTCGACTACCTCTACGTGCTCGACGAGTACCCCGCGGCCGACAGCGTGACCCCGGCACTCGAGCACCGCGTCGTGGTCGGGGGCCTGGCGGGCCGGGGCGCCGTGGCCGCCAGGCGGCTCGGCGGCGCCACCCGGCTGCTGGCGTCGTGCGGGGCCGGGGTGCACGCCGGGGTCCTCAAGGCGGAGCTGGCGGCCGAAGGCGTGGAGTGCACCTGGGTCGAGTACGACCAGCCCTCGCAGCACTCGGCGGTGATCCTCGCCAGGCAGGACGCGACCCGCACCATCATCTGGCTGCCGCAGCCGATGGCCGACGAGCGCATGCTGGAGCGGTTGCCCGGGTTCCTGGACGGGGTCGACGTCGCGCTCCTCGACGTCACCGACGAGGCGCTGGCCTCGGCGGCGCTCGACGAGTGCGAGCGCAGAGGTGTGACGACCGTCGTCGACACCGGCTCGGGGCGCCCCTGGACGGCGAGCCTGCTGGGGCGCGGCGACCACGTGATCGCCCCCGAGAAGTACGCGCGCGGCCAGACGGGGCTGCCGGCCGCGGAAGCCGCCGTCGAGCTGTGGGGCGGCGCGTGCCGCACCGTCTTCGGCGTGACCCGGGGACCCGCCGGCGGCGTGTTCACCACCGGCGGGGAGCCCGGGCTCCTGGAGCACTGGGACGCCGTCCCCGTCGCCGCCGTCGACTCCTGCGGCGCCGGCGACACCTTCCACGGCGCCTACGCCTGGGCCCTGGCGCAGGGCTTGCCGCCGGCCGCCTGCTTCGAGATCGCGGCGTGGTCGGCCGCGCTCAAGGTCACGCGCATCGGCAACGACGGCATCCCGACGCTCGAGGAGCTGGAGCGCGCCCGCCGGGAGCGCGCTGCGGCGCGCGACTGACGGCGCCGTCCCGGGCTGCTCAGGCGGCCGGGTTGCGCTTGTACGTGAGCGCGGTCACGCGCAGCGCCCAGACGCTCGTCGCCTTCAGGATGTCGGGCTTGAAGGCAGCGTCCGCGAGCGCCGCGTCGTACTTCGCGACGATCACGCGCAGCGCGGCGTCACGCTCGTCCTCGTCCTCCACCAGCTCCGCCTCGCCGAAGGCGAGC
>CAIXSE010000351.1 GCA_903921965.1 uncultured Thermoleophilia bacterium
CCTGGCGGCGCCGCTGGCTCCCCTCGTGAACGCGGTGGCCGGCACGCGCGCGGCCCGCGCGGCCGCCGGCCTGCTGGGCGTAGCTCACGGGCGGCCGCTGCCGCGCCTGGTCCGCCGGTCGCTGACGAGCCGGGCGGCGCACCCCGAGGCCTGCGAGCTCGCGCCGCCCGGAGCAGCGCCGGTCCGCGCGGCGCTGTTCGTCGACTGCTTCGTGCAGTACCAGGAGCCCGAGGTGGGCGAGGCGCTCGGCGGGCTGCTCCGCGCCGCCGGTGTGCAGCTCACCCTGGTGGACGCCGGGTGCTGCGGCCGCACCGCACTCTCCACGGGCCAGATCGGCAAGGCGCGCGCCGCCGCCGCCCGCGCGCTCGGCGCCCTGGCCGAGCGCGCCGCGCACGGCGACCAGCTCCTCTTCATCGAGCCGAGCTGCCTCTCGATGGTGCTCGACGACTGGCGCCGTCTGCTGCCGGGCGACCCGCGGCTGGCGCCGGTGGCGGCCGCATCCCGTCCGGCCCTCGCCCTCGTCGCCGATCTCGCGGAGCAGGGCCGCCTGCGCTTCCGTGCCGGCGGCCCGGCCTTGCTGCACGCCCACTGCCACGAGAAGGCCCTCGCCCTCCAGGGCGAGACAGAGCGCGCGCTGGGCGCCGTCCCCGGCCTGGCCCTCGAGGTCCTCGACGCCGGCTGCTGCGGCATGTCCGGCATCTTCGGCTACGAGGCCGAGCACTACGACCTCAGCGTGGCCATGGGCGAGCGCGTCCTGCTGCCGGCGGTGCGCAGTGCTCCGCCGGAGGCCGCCGTGCTGGCCACCGGCACCTCGTGCCGCGCCCAGGTCGCCGACCTCTCCGGGCGCCCGGCACTGCACCCCCTCGTGTACCTGGAGCAGCACCTCCGCCGCCAGGGGTCGTGACCTCCCCCGCGAGGCTGCGTGTACCATGGGGCCGTGAGCGTCATCATCCTCATCGCCGGCATCATCGGGCTCGGCGTCACGGGCTACGGCCTCTTCACGCTGTCCCTCGATGCCGTGCGCAAGCGCCAGTTCGTCGACGTCGCCGTGGCCGTCGCCATCGCCGCCGGGGCGATCGTCGCGCTGGTGCTCTGGGGCGACCGCTTCCTGCGCTGAAGGAGACCGCTCAACCGCGCGGCCCGGCCTGCCGATAGGGGGAGCGGCGGGAGAGGTGTAGCGCCCCGACGGCGCGAATGTGAGAATGGCGGCTCGGCGAGCGACCGCCCTCACGCACTGCTGTGCTCGCCGCGCAGGGGACCGGCGCGCCGGGCGAGGCGCCACGAGTCGAGAGTGGGGTCATGGCAAGACGTATCCTCGTCGTGGACGACGAACCCGATATCCGCCGGCTGGTGGCCGAAGCGCTCGAAGTGACCGGGTACGACGTCCAGACCGCGGCCAACGGCGACGAAGCTGTGCGCGTCGCCTCGCTGTTCCTCCCGGACCTCGTGCTGCTGGACATCATGATGCCGGACCTGGACGGGTTCGCCGTCTACGAGCGGCTGCGGGCCAGGCCGGTCGACCTCAAGTCGCCCATCATCTTCCTCACGGCGCGCCGCGAGATCGACGACAAGCTGCTGGGGTTCGAGAAGGGCGCCGCGGACTACATCACGAAGCCGTTCCACATCAAGGAGCTGCTCGCCCGCGTCAAGGTGCACCTCGGCGAACTCGGGCCGCCGCGGGGGGACATCCCCAACCCGCTGACCGACCGCGAGCTCGAGGTGCTCGGCCTGCTGGCCAGCGGCAAGACCTACAAGCAGGTCGCGCGCGCCCTCGACCTCTCGCAGAGCACCGTGCGCAACCACCTGCACAACGTCTACCACAAGCTCAACGTGGTCGACCGTGCGCAGGCGGTCATCGTGAGCCGCGAGAACGGCTGGATCTGATCTGAGCGGACGCCGCCCTGCGGGCGGCGGTCAGAATGCGACGCGGCGGGGGCCGGCTACTGAAGCCGGCCCCCGCCGCGTCGCTCGCCGCACGCCGCTCAGGAGGCCGAAAACGGCATGTCGGGCAGCGACCAGGTGCCCACCCGGTCGCGACGGTCGCCGCGGCGCCGTTCGGAGAACGGACCGGGCCCCGTCACCCAGCGGTCGTGACGTCGTTCGCCGACCCTGCGGTCGACCACGACCTTGACGTCGTCACGTCCCGCGAACCTCTCCGAGAGCTGCTCGTAGAAGTGGCCCTCGAGGGGGCGCGGGATGACGATGATCCGCGGCTGCACATCCTGGCTGGTCCCCGCCATCTGCCCTCCTTCGTCACTCACAGAGTACCCTCGGCTGCAAGAGCTGATTCGCCGCCGGTGCGGTCTTCTCCTTGCTCCGCGCCCTCGCCGGCAGGCTCGGAGGCCTGGCCGGGCGAGGCGCGGAGGGCCAGGGCGCAGACCCCGCCGGCCACGGCGATCGCCGCAGCCACCACGAACGTCGTCGCCATGGCGCTCGTGGACCAGCCCTCGAACATCGTCTTCATCATGGCCAGCGTGGACGCGGGCATGCCGGTCGCTCCCCCGCTGGGCATGCCGGTCACGCCGCCCTCGGCGGCCGCGGCGATGATCTTCTGCTTGACCGCGTCGGGGATGCCTGCGATCGCGTCCACGCCGGCCGTGATGTTGGCCGTGATGCGGTTCTGCAGCACGGCGCCGAGCACGGCGATGCCCAGCAGGCTTCCCACCTGGCGCATCGTCGAGAGCACGCCGGAGGCGTTGCCGACGCGCTCAAGGGGCGCCGTCGCCATGACCGCCGAGGTGACCGGGGCCACCGCCAGCCCGATGCCCACGCCCGACAGCAGGAACGGGGCCAGCAGATCGAGCGGCGAGGTGGTCGGCGAGATCTTGGCGATGCCCGGGATCAGACCGCCCATCCAGGCGAGCCCGACGGCGAGCAGGAGCATGCCGAGGGCGACGATCCACTTGCTGCCCAGTCTGTCGGAAAGGATCCCGGCGGCGGGCGCGGCGAAGATGATCACGACGGACATGGGCAGCATCACGAGGCCGGCCTTGATGGCGCTGTACCCGAGCACCGACTGCAGGAAGATCGGGATGGTGAAGAAGGCGCCCATCATGGCGGCGCTGAGCATCAGGCCGGTGGCGTTGCCGGCCGCGAACGTCACGCGGCGGAACAGCGAGAAGTCGATGAGCGGCTGGCTCACGCGGTGCTCCCGCCAGAAGAAGAGCAGGAACGCCACGACGGCGCCGGCGAACAGGCCCAGGATCGTGGCGGACGTCCACCCGAGCCGTTGTCCCTCGATGAGGGCGAAAGTCAGGCAGAAGAGAGATGCCGTGATGAGGCCGACGCCCGGCAGGTCGAGGGTCTGGACGGCGGTCGGGTTCTTGCTCTCGGGCACGAGCCGCAGGGCGAGGATGACGCCGATCACGCCGATGGGGATGTTCACGAGGAAGATCCAGCGCCAGCTGTCGCCGGCCGCCGGCCAGGTCACGTACTGCACGATGACGCCGCCGAGGGTGGGGCCGATGGCCGTGGCGAGGCCGGACACGCCGCCCCAGACGCCCATGGCGGCCCCGCGCTTCCCGGCGGGGAAGACATCGGCGATGATGCTCAGCGTCGACGGCATCATCGCCGCGCCGCCGATGCCCTGCACCACGCGGAAGGCGATGAGCAGCTCGATGGACGGGGCCAGGCCGCAGGCCAGCGACCCGGCCGTGAACAGCACCATGCCGACGATGAAGAGCTTGCGCCGGCCCCACAGGTCGCCGAAGCGGCCGAGGGTGACGAGCAGCACGGCGAACGCCAGGATGTAGGCGTTCATCACCCACTCGATGTTGCTGTACGTGGTGTCGTAGTACCGCTGGATGTGGGTGAGGGCGATGTTCACGATCGTGCCGTCGAGCAGGATCATGAACAGGCCCAGGCAGAGCACGGCGAGGACGGCCCAGGGGCTGTGCGCGGCGCTCGCGCCGGCGGCCCGGCCTCCGTCGTGGGCAGGCGTGCGTGGGCTCATCCTGTCTTCCCTTCCTTGAGTTCGTCGATGAGGGCCCCCAGGAACGCGACGAGCGTCCCGGGATCGATGCCGGGGAAGCGCGCGAACACGGTGGCGAGTCGCGCGCGCCACTCGTCCAGCGCGGCCTCGGCCATGGCCTCGGCGCCACCGGCGAGGCGCACGCGCACGACGCGGCGGTCGGCGCCGTCCGCCTCGCGGCGCACGACGTCCTTCTCGAGCAGGCGGGCCACGAGTTCGCTCGCGGCGGCGCGCGAGATCTCGAGGCCGGCCGAGAACTCGCTCATGGTGACGGCCCCGCTGTGGGAGAGGAACACGACCGCCTCCATCTGGCGCCCTGTGAGCGCAGCGTCCGAGAGGTCGCGACGCGCCTCGCCGTGATGTGGCGCCGAGTCGTACAGGGCCACGGCCAGCTCCGGCAGCAGCCGGGCGAGCCGGGTGGTGATGTCACCGTCTTTCGGATCCACGGGGTACATTTCGGTACCCGAATGATACGGGAGCCGAAGTTCTCTGTCCAGCCCCTGCAGGGCGTGGACAGGTTCTTGCCGGAGGCCGGGCCCCCGGCGCCGACGTAGAATCGGCAGGTCCGCCGACCTCGTCCCCGGGTGCCGTGAGCTCACTCCTCGCCGACCGCCTGCATCGCCGCTTCCCGTTCGTGACGACCGCGCTGGTCCTCGTGAGCGTCGCGGTGTTCGCCTTCGAGCTGACGCTCCC
>CAIXSE010000352.1 GCA_903921965.1 uncultured Thermoleophilia bacterium
CAGATCGACCCCGACGTCGTCTGCGCCTACCCGATCACGCCGCAGACCGAGGTCGTGCAGATCTACGCGCAGTTCGTGGCCGACGGCGAGGTCGGCACCGAGTTCGTGACGGTCGAGAGCGAGCACTCGGCGATGAGCGCCGTCATCGGCTCCGCCGCCGGCGGCGCCCGCACCATGACGGCGACCTCCTCCCAGGGCTTCGCCCTCATGTGGGAGGTCCTGTACGTGGCCGCCAGCTACCGGCTGCCGGTCGTCATGACCACCGTCAACCGCGCTCTGAGCGGCCCCATCAACATCCACTGCGACCACAGCGACACCATGGGCGGCCGCGACACCGGGTGGATCCAGCTGTACGGCGAGAACCACCAGGAGTGCTACGACAACTGCATCCAGGCCGTGAAGATCGCGGAGCACATGGACGTGCGCCTGCCGGTCATGCACATGCTCGACGGCTACGTCATCAGCGGAGCCATCGGGCCGCTGCAGATGCTCACCAAGGACCAGGTGCAGGACTTCATCGGCCCGTACCGCGCCGTGAACCCCATGCTCGACACCAAGAAGCCGGTCACCGTGGGCCCGTTCGACGGCCTGCACGGCTGGTACTTCGAGCACAAGGTGGCGCAGAACCGCGCCATGGACCGCTCCTTCAAGGTCATCGAAGAGGTCGCCGGCGAGTACGCCGAGATCAGCGGGCGCCACTACGGCCTCTACGACCCCTACATGATCGACGACGCCGAGATCGCCATCGTCGTGGTGGGCTCCACCGCCGGCACCACGCGCATGGTGGTCGACAAGCTGCGCGCCGGCGGCGTGAAGGCCGGCATGATCCGCGTGCGCGCCTTCCGGCCGTTCCCGCACGAGCAGTACGCCGAGGCCCTGCAGAACTGCAAGGCCGTGGGCGTGCTCGACCGCGCCGACTCCTCGGGCGCCCAGGGCGGCCCCGTGTTCCTCGAGACGCGCGCCGCGCTGTACGACTGCGACCCGCGCCCGCAGGTGCTGCCGTTCATCTACGGCCTCGGAGGCCGCGACATCTACCCCGCCAACATCGAGGACGCCTTCGCGCAGCTGCAGGCCGTGGCCGAGAGCGGCAAGCGGGCCTCCACCGAGCGCCGGTACCTGAACCTGCGCAAGGATTGAGCGACGCAGTGGACTCGACGAGCGGTGCGGCGAAGCGGCACCGGTCACTGAACGACGAAGTTGACTCAACGGCCGGTGCGGCGCAGCCGCACCGGCCACTGACGACGATCTGATCCGAGGTGAGTCGCAATGGCGCGACGCAACGGCAACAACGGCAGCGGCAGCGGCGCGGGAGTAGCGGAGCCCAGGGGCTCCGCTCTCTACGAGGTGCTCAAGGGCATCGACTTCGAGCGCCGCGAGCTGATGGACAAGCCTCGCGGCGTGGGCCTGTTCGACCTGGTGCGCGACAGGGACGGCGGCTACCGCTGCTACTCGTGCACCCTGTGCGAGCAGGCCTGCCCCGTCGACTGTATCGGCATCGACTACAGCCCCGAGTACGAAGAGCACGTCTTCGACTACGAGGCCGAGCGCGCCGCGGCCCTCGCGACCCTTCCGGGCGAGAGCTGCGGCGCCCACGCCGCCTGCGTGATCGGCGACAAGCCGCTCGGCTACGTGCCGGAGATCGACATGAAGCTGTTCGACCCGGTCATCGCCGGCATCCGCAGCGGCTCCGGCCTCGTGCAGGCGCTGCACGCCACGCAGGAGGCCTACGGCTGGCTGCCGCGCGTGGCGCTCGAGAGCATCGCCGAGGAGATGCGCGTCCCCTTCTCGCGCGTGTACGGCGTCGCCACCTTCTACACGCAGTTCCGTCTCAACCCGGTCGGCAAGTACGTCATCGACGTGTGCATGGGCACCGCCTGCCACGTGGCCGGCGCCCCGCTGGTGGTCGAGGCCTTCAGCAACGAGCTCGAGATCCCGGTGGGCGGCACCACCGCCGACGGCCTCTTCACCCTCCAGACGGTGAACTGCGTCGGCGCCTGCGCCCTCGCCCCCGTCGTGCGCCTCGGCGACGACGAGACCTACGGGCGCATGGGCCCCAACGAGGCGCGCAAGCTGGTGCGCAAGCTCCGCAAGGCGGAGGTGCCGGCATGACGAGCGCCGCGAAGATCGAGAAGAACCTCAAGGCGTCGGCCCGCGCCGATGTCTACCTGGCGGACGACGCCAAGGTGGAGATCCGCGTGTGCGCCGGCACGGCCTGTCACGCCTCGGGCCGTGTAGCCCTGCGCAAAGCCATCGACAAGGCGCTCGCCTCGCGCGGCCTCTCGGAGAAGGTCGCCGTGGTCGAGACGGGCTGCCACGGCTTCTGCGAAGAAGGTCCCATCGCGGTCCTGAGGCCGCAGGGCGTCTTCTACCCCCGGCTCAAGCCGAAGGACGTCGAGGACATCATCGAGACGTCCGTGGTCGGCGACGGCGTCGTCGAGCGGCTCCTGTACAAGGACCCCGCCACCGGCGAGCCGGTGGCGCACGAGAAGGACATCCCCTTCTACGCGCTGCAGGAGCGCATCGTGCTCGCGCTCAACGGCAGGATCGACCCGTACTCGATCGACGACTACTTCAACAACGGCGGCTACACGGCTCTGGCGAAGGTGCTGGGCGCCGCCGACCCGCAGGCCGTGATCGACGAAGTCGAGAAGAGCGGCCTGCGCGGCCGCGGCGGCGCCGGCTTCCCCACCGGGCGCAAGTGGCGCTTCTGCCGCGGCAACGAGGGCGAGAAGCACTACGTCATCTGCAACGCCGACGAGGGCGACCCGGGCGCGTTCATGGACCGCTCGGTGCTCGAGGGCAACCCGCACAGCGTGATCGAGGGCATGGTCATCGCCGCGTACGCCATCGGCGCCGGCAACGGCCCCGTGGAGGGCTACGTGTACGTGCGCCACGAGTACCCGTTCGCCGTCGAGCGCCTGCGTCACGCCCTCGAGACGGCGCGCGAGCGCAACCTGCTGGGCGACGACATCCTCGGCTCGGGCTTCAGCTTCGACATCCGCATCAACCAGGGCGCCGGCGCCTTCGTGTGCGGCGAGTCCACGGCCCTCACCGCGAGCATCGAGGGGCGGCGCGGCATGCCGCGCGGCAAGCACATCCGCACCGTCGCCCACGGCCTCTGGGGCCAGCCCACCAACCTGAACAACGTCGAGACCTACGCCAACGTGCCGTGGATCGTCAACCACGGCGCCGACGCGTTCGCCGCCAAGGGCACCGCCACCAGCAAGGGCACCAAGATCTTCAGCCTCACCGGCAAGGTCGTGAACGGCGGCCTCATCGAGGTGCCCATGGGCGCCACGCTGCGCGAGGTCATCTTCGCCATCGGCGGCGGCATGCTGCCGGGGCGCGAGTTCAAGGCCGTGCAGCTGGGCGGGCCGTCCGGAGGCTGCCTGCCCGCCTCGCTGCTGGACGAGCCCATCGACTTCGAGAGCCTCGTGGCCGCCGGCTCCATGATGGGCTCCGGCGGCATGGTCGTCGTCGACGACAGCACCTGCATGGTGGACTTCGCCAAGTTCTTCCTGAAGTTCACCGCCGAGGAGAGCTGCGGCAAGTGCGTGCCCTGCCGCGTCGGCACGCAGCGCATGCTCGAGATCCTCGAGCGCATCAGCGCCGGCGAGGCCACGCTCGACGACGTCGAGCGCCTCGAGGCGCTCGCCGAGGACATCGTCGAGGGCTCGCTCTGCGCCCTCGGCGGCAGCGCCCCCAACCCCGTGCTCAGCACCCTGCGCTATTTCCGCGACGAGGTGCTGGCCCACGTGGTCGACCGGCGCTGCCCGGCGAAGGTGTGCCGCCCGCTCATCCGCTACGTCATCGACGAGGACGCCTGCACCGGCTGCATGGTGTGCGCCACCTCGTGCCCGGCGAAGGCGATCACCGGCGAGCGCAAGCGGCCGCACGTGATCGACCAGAAGCTCTGTACGCAGTGCGACACCTGCCGTCAGGTGTGCAAGTTCGATGCCGTGCAGGTCGAGACGGGTGTTCTCGCCGCGGCCGAAGGGAGGCGGCAGTGAGTACCCGCACCAGGACGGCCGTCAAGGTCACCATCAACGGCCGTGAGCTCGGCGCCCGCGAGGGCGAGACCGTGCTCCAGGTCGCGAGGCGCGAGGGCATCCACATCCCCGCGCTGTGCCACCAGGAGGGCATGGACGCCTGGGGCGCCTGCCGCCTGTGCCTGGTCGAGGTCGAGGGCCTCGACAAACTCCAGGCAGCCTGCACCACCTGGGTCGCCGAAGGCATGGCCGTCAAGACCGACACGGCGCGCGTGCGTGCCCGCCGCGAGAGCTACCTCAAGATGTACCTCTCGGACCACAACTCGTACTGCGAGGCGCCGTGCTCGCACGCGTGCCCCACGCACATCGACATCCCCGCCTACATGGCGGCGCTGGCCGGCGGCGACGCCGCCGGCGCGGCCGCCATCGTGCGCGAGGAGCTGCCCTTCCCCGGCATCCTCGGGCGCGTCTGCAACCGCTACTGCGAGCCGGTCTGCCGGCGCGCCGAGGTGGACCAGCCTATCGCCATCTGCTCGCTGCACCGGGCGGCGGCCGACCACAGCGAGACGCGCCTTGTCCCCGGCGTACCCAGCGGCCGTCGCGTCGCCGTCGTCGGCGCCGGCGCGGCCGGGCTGGCCGCGGCCTGGTTCCTCACGGAGCGCGGCCACAGCGTCACCATCTACGACGCCAACCCCGAACCCGGCGGGACGCTGCGCTACAGCATCCCCGAGTTCCGCCTGCCGGGGAAGGTCGTGGAGAAGGAGCTCGCCCCGCTCTGGGAGGCGGGCGTGCGCTTCGTCGGCGAGGCCGAGCTCGGCTACGAGGTCGACACCGACGGCCTGCTCGACGCCGGCTTCGACGCCGTCGTCCTCAGCGTGGGCCGCTGGGAAGAGCCTCGGCACGTGCTCCCCGGCGACGAGGCGGCGCTCAAGGGTCTGGACCTGCTGAAGCGGGTGCGCGAGGGCAGGGCCGTCAAGTTCACGCAGAAGGTCGTCGTGATCGGCGACGGCCTCACGGCCGTCGACGTCGCCCGCACGGCGCGCCGCAAGGGCGCCAAAGAGGTCGTCGTGATCTCGCCCAACACCGCCGGCGAC
Source organism: uncultured Thermoleophilia bacterium (assembly GCA_903921965.1). Next base: position 5,084 of record CAIXSE010000352.1, read on the forward strand.
ATCCCGGCCGGCGCCCGCGACCTCAAGAACGCCCTCGAGGAGGGCGTCAAGTTCGAGTGGAACACCCTCGCCAGGAAGGTCAAGGCGAAGGGCGGCAAGGCACAGGGTGTCGAGTGCGTGCGCGTGACCACCGAGAACGGCCACACCCACGAGGTCCGCGGCTCGCGCTTCGAGGTCGCGGCCGCGACCGTCGTCATGGCCACCGGCTACGCGCCGCGTCTCGGCGACAGCGCCGAGTACATCGCCGTCTCTCACGCCCGGCTGGAGGCCGACCCGCACACCGGCCGCACCGCCGACCCGGGCGTGTTCGCGGCCGGCGACGCCGTGGAGCGCACCGCGTCGGTCATCCACGCGGTGGCCGGCGGCAAGCGCGTGGCGCTGGCCATCGACGCCTGGCTGCGCGGCGAGGACCTCGACGAGCTCGAGGCTCGCCTAGCCGCCTACAGGGAGCTGCCGTACCTCAGGCAGCTCAAGGCGGAACAGGCGCTCGGCGAGCTCGACCTGCGCCTCGTCGAGCGCGACCCCGTCTGGCTCAAGATGGGCGTGGCCGCCGAGCCGGCAGCCCGCGCGACCATGCCGAAGGTCGGCCGGCAGAAGCGCCTCACGGCCACCGACCTCGAGGTCGTGAAGGGCTACAGCCTGGCGGCGGCGCGCGCCGAGGCCATGCGCTGCCTGCAGTGCCAGTGCCCCAGCAACGGCGCCTGCGGCCTGCAGCGGCTGGGCGTCGAGTACGGCGTCACCGAGAACGACCTCGCGGTGAAGGGCAACCTCGTGCGCATGGTCGAGGCCCAGCACGAGCACCCGTTCATCCGCCGCGACATGGAGCGCTGCATCGCCTGCGGGCGCTGCGTGCGCGTGTGCCGCGACGTCGCCGGCCCGGCCTGCTACGACTTCACGGGCCGGGGCTTCATGATGAACGTCGACACGCCCTACG